>CAYXGO010000044.1:0-8817 GCA_964464575.1 uncultured Pseudomonas sp.
GAAATTCAACGGGCGCAAAGTGAACTTGATACCTTAGCGCAGTTAACCTTGGTGCCGGAGTACCCCGCCGAACTGCAGGCCACTGCGCAACTTGAGCGCTTAGCGCGGCAAGCAACTGCGGAGAATGGCCAATGAAATATGCCTGGATCATCCTCCTCGTTTTAGTCGCTGGTTTACTGATTGGCCCTTATTGGTCGGGCAGCACCGGTTATGTATTAATTGCGATTGGCAATTGGACCATCGAAACCAGCATTGTCGCTGCGGTGATCATGTTGGTGGTGCTGACCATTGTGCTCCGCGCGATCATGCGTGCGGTGCTACTGGTGGTGCGCAAAACCAAGTGGGGCGTACGCTGGTTTGGCGAACGCAAGAATAACAAAGCACAGCAAGCATTTGCGCAAGGCGCGCAATTGTTGGTCAATGGAGAGCCGGCAGCGGCCAGCCAAGCCTTTGGCCGTAGTTGGGGGTTAGTCAAACAGCCGTTAACTGCTACTTTTGCCGCCTATGCCGCACAGCAAGCTGGCGATGTTAATTTGGCTCGCGAATGGCTGCGAAAAATCAACAACCCTGCAGATTTCCAGGTCGCTGATACTATTTTAAGCTTGCGTGCCAACCCTGAGTTAGCACGACAGAAAGTGGACGTATTAAAGCGTCTAACCGCTACCCACGCCGATAACGTGCCACTGTTGAAAGTCACTCTGCAGGCCTATCAACAGCTACACCGCTGGCACGACATTATTGCGCTGTTGCCGCAGGCACAGCGGCTGCAATGCTTAACCGCTACCGAACAATTTAAGCTCACCGAGCAAGCCTATACCGAAGTGATGCGTGAGCTCGGCCGTAGCCGCGCCGACCAACTGGAGCCTTATTGGGACAAACTCAGCCGTGAACAGCGCCGTAGTGCACCCATTCGTTTGGCTTATATTGCCACCCTACGTGGCTTTGGTCTCGAAGATGCTGCGGGCAAATTAGCGGCTCGCGCGCTGAAGCGTGGCGATCTGAAACTGGTCGACTTGGTAGAGCGCAAATTAGTCGTCAATCAAGACGAACTGAAAGCTTTCTTACAAGATTCCTTGAAGCGCTCGCCTGATGATGCCATGCTGCTGCATGCACTGGGGCAAATTGCCCTGCAAGATAAAGAGTATGATTTAGCCAGTCGGGCATTACGCCGAGCTGCCGATGTGGCGCCGTCGCGCCAGGTGTTATTAGACCTAGCCTACGCGCATGAAATGGCTGGCGATCACAAACGTGCACTGGCCTGTTACCGACAGGCTTTGAAAATTTAGATGAGAGCGCCTAAACTTAGCACTTAGGCGCTCACGAGCAAGGAGGCACCATTTGAATGCAAACACGCTCGACCCCACAGCCACTGACACGCTGCCAACTATAGACCAAAATTATCTGCTGCGCGCCCTGCCAGCCGAAGCGAAAACACGCCTACAACCCTACTTTGAATTAGTTGATCTGCCGCTAGGCAAATCACTGTACGAAACCGGTGATGAACTCAAACATGTGTATTTCCCGACCGACTCCATTATTTCGTTACTCTATATTTTAGAAAATGGCGATTGTGCCGAAATTTCGGTGATCGGCAATGATGGTATGTTAGGTTTAGCGCTGTTTATGGGCGGTGATACCACGCCAAATCGCGCCGTAGTGCAAAGTCATGGTTGTGCCTTTCGCTTGCCGGCAACGCGCTTTCGAGAAGAGCTGCAACGCCACAGTGAATTGCAGCAACTGATGCTACGCTATACCCAATCATTGATGACACAAATGGCACAAACCGCAGTGTGTAATCGTCATCATAGCGTTGACCAGCAGTTGTGCCGCTGGTTATTGCTGTCGCTTGATCGTATCCCTACCAATGTACTTACCATGACCCAAGAACTCATAGCGGACATGCTCGGAGTGCGTCGTGAAGGAGTATCGGTCGCTGCTGGAAAATTACAAAAGCTCGGGGTGATTGAATACCATCGCGGGGTTATGACGGTGCTTGACCGGCCTAAGCTGGAGCAGCTCAGCTGCGAATGTTACCAAGTCGTCAAACAAGAGTGCGATCGCTTACAGCACTACCTGCCAAAGCGGAAAAGATAGGCCATCCATGGCCACGTGCAGAGTGTTATTCCGGATAGCCAATAATAATGCTGACACGACGATTATCTTGCCGCTGTGCAGCATTGATATTGTAGGTATCACGACGCGTTGAACCAAAGCCTTCTACGCTCAAGCGTGAACGCGCAATGCCAAACTTATTAACCAGATAATCGGCAACACTTTGTGCGCGAGCGCGCGATACTTGCTGAGCTGTTGTAGGGCTGGTGTTGTCGGTATGACCTTCTAACGTTGCGGTCAGCTCTGGATTAACCCGTAAGTAATTAGCAACGGTTTCCAGTTCATCGTGATACTGCGCTTTAACTACTGCTGAATCGGTATCAAACTCCAACTCCATGGCAAGCGTGACTCGCGCTGGTAGTGGCTGTAAGCCCTCAATATCCGTTGCACAATTAATTACGGCATGAATGCGTCGATTTGATTGCTTACCGGCATCCGTGGCGTTGTCAGCGATTGGCCGAATTTCGCCATAACCGACGGCGGTCAAACGATTACGGCTAATACGATGCTCGCTGACTAAATAGTCCACCACACTCTCTGCGCGTTGTTGTGATAAGCGCTGATTATCAGCGTATTCACCGACATCATCGGTATGCCCTTCAATGCGAGCAGTCGTTTCTGGGTAGGCATCCATAAAAGTAGCTAGTACTAACAGGTTCTCGTTATTCACTCTGGCAATGTCGTTATTGGCAATGGCAAACTCAATTTCTAAGCCACTACAGTACTCAACTGCGGTACCTTGCACTGGGGCGACTACCGGTGTCACCACCGGCTTCGGAGCAACTGGCGGAGCGCTCACTGGTGCTGAGGTATAATTAGCCGTTGCACCAAAGCGGTAGAGTATATTCAACGAGTACAAATCGATATCACCCCGATTCCCAACGGCGTCGTCCATGCGATAGCGCTCTGCTTCTAAACGCAGTGCCAAGGCTGAGCTAAATTGATATTCATAACCCACCCCAAACTTATAGTGGTTGCTGCGTTTTTTGTAATGCGGGGTCAAAATATTGACCGCACCGGTGCCGACAAAATCCACATCTGCGGTACTCTCATGCGCACCGATACGTGCGAACAATGATGAACGCTCGGTTAGTGGCAAAGTACCCACCAAATCTATGTTCCAACCACGGAACGTCAATTCACCGAATTGGCTACCAGCCGGAATAGTGGTGGCTTGGTAGTTGAATTTTCCAAGGTCAAAATAACCGCCCTCGAGGGCAAAATAGTTATTCATCTGATAACCAGCGAAGATCTTGTAACCGATATCGCGGTCATCAAAGCGAAACTCGCTGGTTTGATAGCCGGATGCCAATAAATCAGCTTTGATTTCTTGCTCCGCAATGGTAGCGCGGGCGAGGCCTCCACCGGCACCAAGGTACCATCCGCTGCGGTCGGCAGCAGCAGCGGGTAAGGTCATGCCGACACATATCACGGCGCTGATAGCACAGGTAATCTTGTTGATGTTCATAATCTGCTCCACAGAAACTTGTTGTTTGCGACTATTCAGCCGGTACATTGATAATCGTGTTGACCACGGTAACGGAAGCACCTAGCGATAGTGCACGACCATCTAAAGTGACAATATTGACGTTTCCTGCGGTCGAGATGCTCACCCCTGATTGGGCGATTATGGTGCCCTTCATGGTGCCACCGCCGGCCGCATTAATAGTTGCTGAGCTGCCTACTTGCCAGAAGATATTTTTGGCTTGTGCACCATTGATCAGCGTCACACTTTGTGGGAAATCAGCACCAGGTCCACCCACGGTCAAGGTAGTAGCCATTTGGAATACCCAAACCGCATTTTGATTGCCTTGACCGTCTAGGGTTAGGTCGCTGCCTTGGATCATGAATGCACCACTTTGCGCGGTATAAATGCCGGGAGCGAGTGTTAGCCCACCTAGGTTATCGTTACCTGGATCTTGGCCACCGGGTAGATTAGCGGGTGACAGCTCAATAAATACCGCCTCTGCATCTAACCGTGCCTGCATGGCAATGGCTTGCGTTATCGCGGTGCCATCTTGCGGACAAGCAACCGTTGGTGGTGGTGGTGAGGTGAAAATACGACCATTCACATGGCCTTCATGCAGTGGTGTGATGGTGTATTCACAGCCTGGCTCTGACACAAAACCGGTCACTAAAGTAGATACCCCGGTGGTACCCAAGTCGCCATTGATAATGGTCAGCAAACCTTGATTGGTAACGCCGGCGGTGCCACCAAAACTACCAAATGGCGCCGCGGTTTTTAGATCCGCAGCCTGCAAACAACTTTCGATAGGCGCTACGGTGGTGAAGATCCACTCATAGTCTTCGAGCATTTCGTTGCCCGGTACAATCAGATCTTTCACCCCATTCGGGCCGCCTAACAGCGTGGCGCGATAGGTCACGTCTTCGGGTAGCTGGGTTTGTGGAATGAAGCTAATAATGGTACCGGTATCGACATCCAGTGATATAGATTCGGCCGCTACCACCGCCATTGGGTCACCATCGACAGTAATGACAAAGGTGACGTCATTAACAGTCGTGGGGTTCAAGCGGGTGCCTGATGGAATATCAAAGGTGGCATTGACAATAGCGTTTGGACAGACCGCCAGCATACCGGCATCGAGTGGGTCGGTAGCTTGTACCGAAATGTTGTCCAGTGGCAACGGCGCCACCGTCACAAATACCCATAAATAGTCACTCGCACCGGTGACTGGGCCTTGATTACCGGCTAATTGATTACCAGCCACATCAGTCACGCTGCTGCTAATGGTAGCAGTATAGGTTTCACCTTCGGCTAAATTTTGCTCTGGGGTAAACACCGCACTGCGTGAGCCAGCAACATAAGTAACATCGCCTACTGGTGATACACAAGGTGCATCACAAGTCAGGGTGAAACTGATATCAGATACTGTAGTAGCCAGCATATCTTCGCTAAAAATAGCGGTAATGGCGGTATTGACCGGCACTAATGGTGTTGGCCCTGGGGTAGTCGTTAACGGTTCGGTAATAGTCACCCGTGGTCGGGTGGTATCCGGCGTTAAGCCGGTAGTGAACTGCCACTGATAATCGCTGGCAGTATTCACTGCGCCTTGATTGCCCGCCAATGGATTACCAGCTAAATCGGTAGCTCCAGTGGTGACGGTCGCGGTATAGGTGGTTTCCCACTCCAGCGCTTGATCCGGGCTGAAGGCAATGGTGCGCGACGCGGTGGTGTAATCGACATCACCGGTTGGTGCCACACAGGGCGCATCGCAACTGACGGTAAAGTTAGCAGCGACCATAGTGCTAGCCAACATCGGTTCGCTAAAGACCGCCGAAACTGTGGTATTCACCGGCACATTAGTGGTTGGGCCTGGCACTGTAGTCAGTGGCTCAGTAAGCGTTACTCGCGGTAAGGTGGTATCTGGAATGATACCGGTGGTAAAACGCCAGCTATACGCTGCTGCTATACCTAGCCCAGTGGCAGCGCTGGTAGCGCTGTGAATGGTGGCGGTATATTGGGTTAGCTCACTCAGCACAGCTGGGGTGGTGATAGTGTAGGTGGCAATAGTGCCACTACTATTCATGCTAATAGTGCCGGTTGGATTGGTACATGGGCTAGCGCAAGTTAAGGTGAAGGTGGTGGGGGTCAGCGCATTCATCGACTGACTAAATTGCGCCGTAACGACAGTGCCTGTAACCGCCACGTTGGTTGCGTTGTTAAGCGGAGATACGGCAATAACAGTGGGAGATAAAGCGGTGTTACCGTCGTTACCCAAGATTGGATCACGACCACCGTCACCACAAGCGGCTAGCGAGCCGCCAAGTAGAACAAGCATCAACCACTTGTTGATGCTGTAGAAGCCAGATAAATGAATACGCATGATGCAGACCCTCTCGGTATAGTATTTGGCTAAAATAGACAGCGCGTTGACTACGCAACTGTCGGATGTAGCCTGACTATGGTCTGATCACAAATGGGCGTCTGTGCGCTTCCGCACTTAGTGACTAATTGAGGGCTCTTAGGGCATCAATGGCTTGCTGGTCGCCTTGATCGGCGGCAAGGCGATACCATTTCATGGCTTCACGGCGGTTGGCACGAACCGATAAACCATATTCATGATAGTTACCGAGGTTAAATTGTGCGCCGGCCAGATTCTGCTCGGCAGCTTTTAGGAACCATTCATAGGCGCGGTCGTAGTTTTTCGCCACACCGCTACCTTCGTGATACATCACCCCTAAACTGTTCTGGGCATTGGCATGGCCATTATTTGCCGCCACACTGACAAGGCGGAAGGCTTCGGTTGCATTAGCGGCTAGACCTTCACCATTACGTAGCATCATCCCCAAATTGTAGTGCGCATCGATATGACCTTGCCCAACCGCCAAGCGATAATAACGGACAGCCTTGGTGAAATCGCGCCCGACACCACGGCCATATTGGTATGCACGACCGGTTTCATACTGCGCACCTGAATGCCCCTGATCGGCTGCTAACTCAAAGTATTTCGCCGCAGTGAGCAGATCGACAGAGGTCCCTAGTCCATCCGATAATATCCTCGCTAACTCAAACTGGGCTTCCATATAGCCTGTATCCGCGGCTCTGCGGAATAGCCGTAACGCGTCGGTGACATTGGCAGGACCGCCACGACCATTAAACATCATCAATGCTAACTGGTACTGCGCTAAAGCCTGATCACCCTCATTTGCGGAGACCTCGAACAGTCGTCGCGCCTCGCTGAGGTTGACCGGTCCGCCCAAACCCCTGAGATTCATAAGGCCTAGCTCGGTGTACGCGTCCATGGTCTCACCGACATCAATGGCCTGTTGAAATAGTTTCTTCGCTGTAGCGAGGTTTTTACTGACGCCCGAACCCTCTAAATACAAGCGGCCTAGATTCAACATAGCAGTGCTATTGTCGAGATCTACCGCACGTTGATAGTAGTTGGCAGCTTCGCTGAGGTTCTTAGTGACCCCTAAGCCTTCTTGATAGAGTACTCCCAAATTATTTAAGGCGTCGCCATTATTTGCCTTAGCGCCGACTTCGGAATATTCGCGCGCCAACACATAATCTGCAGCAACACCTAAACCTTCAAGGTACATGAACCCTAAATAAGTGCTGGCACCACTATTACCTTGCTTAGCCGCTTGCTCAAAATAGCGTTTGGCCGTGGCATTATTCTGGCTCACGCCAGCGCCATCAAAATACAGCCGGCCAATGTTATATTGGCCAAACGAGCTGCCGCCAGCAGCGGCTTGAGTATAGTAGGTGACTGCGCGAGTAATATCGCTGCGCACACCCCAACCATATTCATAGAGTAAGCCTAAACCATTCAGTCCGTCTGCCTGTTGCTGCGCGGCCGCCGCCTCAAAATTGCTTTTCGCCACTGCGTAATCGGTCGCCACACCGCGACCATTGAGATACATGTAGCCGAGGGTAGACTGGGCATCTTTGTTGCCTTGCTTAGCGGCTAAGGTAAACCATTTTAGCGCCTCGGTATCATTCACGTTGACACTAATGCCTTCATAGTAGATTTGCCCTAAGCGCGTTTGTGCAAGCACTTGGCCACCCGCGGCTGCGCTTAAATAATAGCGCCGCGCTTCGGACATATTGACGCTACCACCGCGTCCTAATTCAAACAGACGCGCTAACTGGTACTGCGCCTCAACATCACCACGCGCCACTGGATAAACCAAATAGCGGCGAGCTTGCGCGAAGTCTTGGGCCAAGCCGGTGCCGTTTAAATACATAAAAGCGAGTTTGTCATAAGCGGGTAGGTAGCCACGGTCGCCCGCTAATTTGGTATATCTGGCTGCCTCTGCGACATTTTTCGCCACACCGGTGCCGCTCTCATAGAGTGCGCCTATAGCAAATAACGCCCAGGTATGTTGCTGATCGGCAGCTCTAACCAGCCAATTCATGGCGCTATCAACATCACGGCTGACATCCACGCCATCGCGATAGCGCAGTGCCATCTGCCATTGTGCTTCGGCATTACCAGCATCAGCTAAGCGCTCGAAGATGCTGAAAGCATTGCTGTAATCGGTAAGTGCATAACGCTGTAGTAACGCCAAATATAAGGCCACTTCATCGTTGAAGGCCGCTACCTCAGTCAAACTATCGACCAAGCTCAAGGCCGTTGTACGCGCGCTGATGGCATCAATACCCATGCCATGGCCTTGTGCCTGAAGCACTGCTAACTGACTCATCGCCAACCCACTACCGGCATCCCATGCTTGTTGATAGGCGCTTACCGCAGCAGCATAATCAGCCGCTACAAAATAAGCGTCATTGCCTTTGGCGAAGGCTTCTTGCGCTGTTGCGCCGCCGACTAGATCGGCGAGCAATTGCTGCTGCTGTTGCTCGACTTGTTGCTGTTGTTGTTGCCGTTGCTCCGCGGTTAAACCATCGTTAGCGTCAACCTTGGGATCAGGTGTGGTAACCACCTTGTCCACTTTAGGCTTTTTGATGGGTTGCTCATCACCGCTCAATAACCAGGTTCCCATACCAACAACGAGCAGCGCTGCGGCAGCGATGCTGCCCCATTTCCACATTGGGTCTTGCTTGACCAGGTCGATAAAGCCTTCCGGCACTGCTTGCTCAGTTGCCGCGGCGTCCGCTTGCGTGCTTGCTACTGTTTGTTTGGCCACTTCGGCGTCAGTCTCTGCCTCGGCTTCAGTTTTTGCTTTGGCTTTTGCTTCAGCTTCGGCCTGCTTCGCTGCCTTAGCTTTGGCCTCGGCTTC
>CAYXGO010000044.1:8917-9980 GCA_964464575.1 uncultured Pseudomonas sp.
GCCTTGGCTTTGGCCTTAGCTTCTGCTTGAGCTGCCTCATCATCAGCCGGCTGACGACTTTGCGGGGTAGGCTGATGATAAGAGGTCATCGGCTCGGCAACTGCATCGGGCACCGCTGCCTTAATTGGGTCAAACCATGCTGGCTCCGCTTTTGCTACCGGGGCTATCGGCTCTGGCTCAAGATCACCACGGGCCACCGCCACTAATGCATCATAGACCTCTTGCATGGACTGCGGGCGTTGTTCTGGCTTGAACTGTAGGCAAGCATCGATCAAGGCTAACAATTTCGGGTTGTACCCAGGCCCGGCAAGCGATGCAACCGCTGGCATCGGGTCAGCTTTACCATAAACAATCGCCATAGCCCGCGTTTCGGCTTTAACCCCTACTTGCCCCGTCACCAATCGATACATCAAGGCACCGAAGGCATGAATATCCAACGATGGCTTAGCACCATGGCCACCTTCAATCTGTTCAATGGGCGCGTAAAACTCAGTGAAGGGTACTTTTGATTGCGACGTCATGGCGAAATTTTGTTTCGCCGCGCCAAAATCAATAATCACCGGCGAGCCGTCTTCACGTCGAATAAAGATATTGGCCGGTTTGATATCACGATGCAGGATGTCCTGCTGATGCAGGTAAACAAAGCCTTCAGCGAGTGGAATCAAGAAGTGCAGCAACTGTTCTTGATTGTACAACTGGCCCTTTTTGTTCAAGCCGACGATTAAGGTTTCAAGATCAAGACCGTCTTCAAAGTCCATCACCAGGTAGGCGGTATTATTAGCCATAAACAAATCGCGACAACGCACAATACTACGATGGCGCAGCTTAATCAGCGTTTTACCCTCGGTCATAAAGCGGCGTAGGGCATCGTCATACAACTGTTGCCGTGAATCACCATGAGGAACAATAGAGAGGCCAGTACGGCCAGCAACTTCAATGGGGAGGAATTCTTTCAGTGCGACCAGCTCATCCAAAAAGGCATGACGGGCCAAGTAAACAATGCCAAAACCTCCCTGTCCGAGCACGGATTCAATCACATAATGATTTAACTCAGTGCCTTTCG
>CAYXGO010000045.1:0-9958 GCA_964464575.1 uncultured Pseudomonas sp.
AGAATACGGATGCTCAGCATATCTTCAGGCTGCTCACCCTCGCCCAAGTTGACACTGCGTAATATCAACAAGAAGCCATCATTGAGGCGCTCAAAACGCGGCCGAGTATCCTCCATCAGTACCGCATCAATCAGTGGTTCTGGAATGTTCGCCTGAGCCAGCCAGGCGGCTAGCCCTGGGACATCGCGCTGCAAATGAAACCAACGTTGTTGCGCTTGATGAAAATCAGCTGTTAATGGCTGCGCTGGATGGCTGGCGAAGTCCCACGCATCGAGCATAAACTCGGGGCGCTGTTGCTTTGGCTGAGTAGTAGATGGGGGCGATGGTTGGGTCATAAGTTATTGATATTTTTGTTGCCTCGTTAATGAGTCAGTGTAGACCTGAATAATCAGCATGCAAATAGAAACATTCACAAGCAACGCCAAATAACGCTAGAATAACCCCCACACTCTTTCATCAACTCGATAATCAGGATAGCTATGTTACTTGCCATTGCAGCCGTAATTGGTGGTCTCGCCTTACTCGTTTGGAGCGCCGACAAATTTGTTGATGGTGCCGCCGCAACCGCTGGTCATTTGGGTATGCCAGCGCTGCTGATCGGTATGGTGGTGATTGGTTTTGGTACCTCAGCGCCCGAGCTGGTGGTCTCTGCGATTGCCTCTATGCAAGGTAATCCGGCGCTCGCGTTGGGTAACGCCTACGGTTCCAACATCACCAACATTGCGCTGATTATCGGTTTAACTGCCCTACTGGCACCCATTACGCTCAATAGCCAAGTATTAAAGCGTGAAATGCCATTGCTGATTATGGTGACCTTAATTGCTGCCTATCCACTGTGGGACGGCATAATCACAACGCTCGAGGCTTGGTTTTTACTCGGTGTATTCGCCATCTATATTGGTTGGAGCATTGTCGAGGGTATGAACCAGCCGAGCGATCAACTGAGCGGCGAGTTTGAGCAAGAACTCAAGGCCAAGTTGATGCCGATGAAGCAAGCGATTATCTGGCTCGTTATTGGTTTGGTTTTACTGATTATCAGCTCACGTCTTCTGGTCTGGGGAGCGGTTGATATCGCTACTGCGCTGGGTGTCAGTGATCTGGTCATCGGGTTGACAGTAGTCGCTATCGGCACCTCACTACCGGAACTGGCCTCAGCCATTGCTGCCATTCGTAAAAATGAGCATGACCTAGCCATTGGTAACGTTATTGGCTCGAATATGTTTAATACTCTGGCGGTGGTTGGTTTAGCTGGAACCATTCACCCTATTCCGCTTGAGCCACTGGTATTACAGCGCGACTGGGTAGCTATGCTGGGCTTAACTTTGTTACTGGCCGCCTTTGGTTTCCGCCCGAATAATCGCCCGAATCGTATTAACCGCGTCCATGGCGCCATCCTGTTATGCTGCTTTATCGGTTATACCGGTTATCTGCTTAGCACCGGGTTTAGCTCATGAAGCCAGCACCACAAGCATTCGCTGAACGCTTAGGTTTTGCCGGGCTACTGCCCTTTTTAGGCTTTGCTGTGGCGGCCTTATTGGGTATCCACAGTGCCGCCGCCACGCTTGCCTTTGCCCAATACAGCGCCATTATTTTGAGCTTCTTAGGGGGAGTTCATTGGGGTATTGCTATGCGCGATAGCAGCGCCAGCAACGCCCAATTTGGTTGGAGCATGGTGCCCTCGGTGATTGGTATGAGCGCCTTGGTGCTGAGTTGGTTTAGCAGTGTGACATGGTTATTAGCACTGTTAGCGCTGACCCATTTATTCTGGCTCAACTACGAACGCCGCCGCTTTGAAGGGCAGCAAAACTATGATTGGTATATCCAGTTGCGTCGCCAACTGACCTTTACCGTGGTGGCGTTACACGTTATTTTAATCATTATTTCGTGGTCCTAACCGCCTGAGACGAATGGAGTAACGCGCATGTGGAATCGTATTACCACCACACTGAACGAAGCTTTTGCTTGGCTTGGAACCGAGGTATTTAAAATCGGTGAAACCAGCATCACTTATGGCGTTATCTTTCGTTCACTGCTGTTACTGCTGGCCGCCTATGTAGTGTCACGCATTGTGCAACAAGCGCTAACCCGCTTCAGTCGTTTTCGCCAGAACACCGTCAGCGCCTCATCGCTCTACACCATCAAACGCTTAAGCCATTACACCATTATGGTGATTGGTTTTATCATCGCCATTGCGGCACTGGGTATTGACCTGACCAAGTTCGCTATCTTTGCGAGTGCCCTCGGTGTCGGTATCGGTTTTGGTTTGCAAAATCTGATTAGTAACTTCAGCGCTGGATTAATTTTGTTGTTCGACAAAACCTTAAAGGTCGGCGATTTTGTTGAACTCGAGTCGGGTGTTACCGGTGAAGTGAAAGAAATCGCCATTCGCAGCACCATAGTCACCACCAATGACAATATTGATATTATTGTACCGAACTCAGAATTTATTAATTTTCGCGTCACCAACTGGACCATGACCGACACCTTTCGGCGCCTCAAAGTGCGCTTTGGGGTGGCCTACAACAGTGACAAAGAGTTGGTACGTAAAGCGGTGCTGGAAGCGGCAGACCGGGTTAAATACACCCTCAAAGATAGCTATCACAAAAGCCCACAAGTGTGGCTGCGAAACTTCGGTGACAACGCGTTAGAATTCGACCTAGTGGTGTGGCTAACCGCCGATGCCATTAATCGCCCCAGTGCCGTGCAAGCCGCCTATATGTGGGAAATTCACACCTCACTGCTTGAGTATGGTATTGAAATACCCTTTCCCCAGCGCGATCTGCATGTGCGCAGCTGGAGTGCTGAGGCAGTCCCACCCAGCAGCTCAGCTGGCAAGCCTAAGCAGGCAGATTCAACAGAGTCCTAAGCTCGTCCACACAAGCCGGATCATCAATGGTTGAGGGTACGTTGACCGGTTTACCCTCGGCCAATTCCCGCAGCAGCCGGCGTAAAATCTTACCCGAACGGGTTTTTGGCAAGCGCGGTACCACCACCACGGTGCGTAAACACGCTAACGCGCCAATCTCATCGCGCACCAATTGCACCAACCGCTCACTCAATTGCTGCGGCGATAGCTCCACACCGTCTTTGGTAATGACTAAGCCGATTGGAATCTGCCCTTTCAGTTCATCATGAACGCCAATGACCGCGCATTCAGCCACCGCTGGGTCGAGCGCCAACACCTGCTCCATTTCACCGGTCGATAACCGATGGCCGGCCACATTAATCACATCATCGGTGCGGCCCATGATAAATACATAACCATCGTCATCTTTGTAGCCACCATCGCCACTGCTGTAATAGCCTGGAAACTCGCTTAGATAGCTTTGCACAAAGCGCTGGTGACTACCCCAGATACTGGTTAAACAGCCGGGCGGCAGCGGTAACTTAATCGCCACGGCACCTTGCTCGTAGTCGGTAACTGGGCTGCCATCAGCAGCCAAGATTTGCACATCATAACCGGGCATCGGTAAGGTCGCTGAACCAGGCTTCACGGGATATTCACCGGCACCCACCGGGTTGGCACAAATCGCCCAACCCGACTCAGTTTGCCACCAGTGATCGTACACTGGCTTGCCGGTTAACTCGCGGGTCCACTCGTAGGTCGGCGGATCAAGTCGCTCGCCAGCCATATAGATTCGTTGAAGAGCCGACAAGTCATGGCCTGCCATTAATGCACCGTTGGGATCTTCCTTTTTAATGGCCCGAAAGGCGGTGGGCGCAGCGAATAATACCTGTACCCGATACTCAGCGCAGATACGCCAGAACGCGCCAGCATCAGGGGTTTTCACTGGCTTACCTTCATACATGATGGTGGTGGCGCCGGCTAACAATGGCCCATAAACGATATAGGAATGACCAACCACCCAGCCAACATCAGAGGCGGTAAACATCACTTCGCCGGGCTTCAGCCCATACACCAGCTGCATGGAATAGTGCAGCGCGACCGCATAACCGCCGCTATCGCGCACCACACCTTTGGGCTTGCCGGTGGTGCCCGAGGTGTACAAGATGTACAGCGGTGCAGTGGCAGGCATCACCGCACACTTGGCGGGAGTGACTCCCCGCAGGGCTTGCTGCCAGTCGATATCACGCCCCGCTGCTAACTGCGCTGGTGCTTGCGGGCGTTGCCACACAATAACGCGTTGTGGTTGGTAGTGACTGAGTTCTAACGCCTTGTCGAGCAACGGCTTGTAGGCAATCAGGCGATGAACCTCAATGCCGCATGAGGCACTGATAACCACTTTCGGCTGCGCATCATCAATACGCAACGCTAACTCGTGCGCAGCAAAACCGCCAAATACCACCGAGTGAATAGCGCCAAGGCGAGCACACGCCAACATCGCAATGGCGGCTTGCGGGATCATCGGCATATAAATCACCACCCGGTCGCCCGGCTTTACGCCCTGCTGTTGCAGTAGCCCAGCAAATAGCGCTACCTCATCACGGAGTTGACGGTAACTAAATTGCTGTTTGGTTTGGGTCACTGGGGAATCATAAATCAGCGCGGTCTGTTCACCGCGACCGTTATCTACGTGATAGTCCAACGCCATAAAAGCCACATTGAGCTCGCCGTCGGCAAACCAGTGCGCACAGCCATCCGCTTGCACACTGGCACCGGTAGCGGGCTCTTTAAACCAATGCAGCTGCTGCGCTTGTTTCAACCAAAAGCTATCGCGCCGCTGTAATGATGCGCTGTAATCACGTACATAACTCATAATCCACCTCAACCGACTGCATCCATTTGTCCCGTTTCAATGTAGACGATAATCGCCCCACGCAGCAATGCGACTAAGGTCGGACGCTTTACTCAGGCTAGCAGCACAATAACTAAATTAGTGTATTGCGAATCATTCTTATTTAGTTTAAGATGGATGCAGTTACTGAGGAGCTAACCATGTACGTGTGTTTATGCAAAGGGGTCACCGACAAAACCATCCGCCAAGCGGCTGATGATGGTGTCACCAGTATGCGTGAATTACGTGCCCTGTATGGCGTCGGTAGCCAATGCGGTAGCTGCACCAGTTGCGCCCGCGACGTACTCAGCGAGCACTTAGCCACCCGCCAGCAAAAATTCCAACAATTACCTACCCTTCCTATCGCAGTGTGCTACGCTTAACAGACTATTTTTTGTCGTTGCTTGTCTGCTGTAGGAGTGTCATCTATGTCTGCTTTACTCACCGGTAGTGCACCTGTCTTAGCCGAGCTGAACCGTGTGCTCACGCGCAAGCTCACGGCCATCAACCAGTATTTCTTGCACGCCCGCATGTATCGCAATTTTGGTTTTGAAGCGCTCAACAAGCATGCTTACAAAGCCTCTATTTATGAAATGAAGCATGCCGATGCACTGATTGAGCGTATTTTGCTGCTCAAAGGCCTACCCAACCTGCAAGAGCTCGGTAAATTATTTATTGGTGAAGAGCCCGAAGAAATGTTGCAGCTTGATGCCAAAGTCCAGCTCGCTGATATCCAGGTCATCCGCAGTGCTATTGCAGTGTGTGAGCAAGCCCAAGACTATGTCAGCCGTGAGCTACTGAGCGAGATTTTAGAGCAACAAGAAGATTACCTCGATTGGTTGCAGACCCAGCTCGACTTGCTCAAGCAACTGGGCCAGTCCAACTATCTGCAAAGCAAAATTCATCAGGAGTAAGAACCATGTTAGATCGTGATAACGCCGATATCGTCACGCAACTGAACCGCCTACTGGCCTTTGAACTGACTTCCATTGATCAGTACACCGCGCATTCACGCACCTACGAAGACATGGGTCTGAACAAACTGTACGAACGCATCAACCACGAGGTTGATGACGAGCGCGGTCATGCCGACCTGCTGATTCGTCGTATTCTGTTCCTTGGCGGTCAACCGGCCATGAACCAGCGCGAAGCGCACAGCATCGCCACCGACGTACCAACCATGCTCGCCAACGACTTACAGCTTGAATACAACAACGCAGCGACCCTGCGCGAAGTTATTCAGTTTTGCGAAAAAGTCGGTGACTTCGTCAGTCGTGACATGCTGATTGGCATTTTGCGCGATACCGAGCAAGACCACGCCTACTGGTTGCGTCAACAACTCGAGCTGATCGAGCGCTTGGGCTTACAAAATTACCTACAGGCACAGTTATAAACCATCAACCACCTTGACTTGCCGCGGCTGAAAACCTAACATACGCCGCACTTTATGGAGAGGTGTCCGAGTGGTTGAAGGAGCACGCCTGGAAAGTGTGTATACGGTAATCCCGTATCGAGGGTTCGAATCCCTCTCTCTCCGCCAGATACTAAAAAGCCGCCCACGGGCGGCTTTTTAGTATCTGACTGAGCGAAACGTGATGTTGAGAACCCGACAGAGGGTTCGACCAAACGGCAGGACAGCCGTTTGGCACAGCCGCAGGCTGCCCAAAGGGCGAGGGCCATGGATGGCCCGAGTGAATCCCTGCCCCGCGGCAGGATAGCCGTTTGGCACAGCCGCAGGCTGCCCGAAGAGCGAAGGCCATGGATGGCCTGAGTACAAGCCCGCCACAAATTATTGATCACAATCAACCCCAGCAACGTAGTGTTGATTGAGTAACATCGCAAACTCAACTATAGTGATGGTGCTCTGTCTTCCGTCTTGCCTGTATAGCGAGGTTTACCCGATGTTGAATAAAGTTGTTGCTGCATTGTTTGTTGTTGCTGGTGTTCTGGCAGCAAATCCAGCCCAAGCCAATGAAGAAGCCTTGGCCTTAGCGCAGAAGAACGTCTGCACCGCTTGTCACGGTATTGACACCAAATTAGTTGGCCCGGCTTACACCGATGTTGCCAAAAAATATGCCGATAATCCGAATGCTTTAACTGAGCTGAAAGCCAGCATCAAAGCCGGTGGTGCCGGCAAATGGGGGCAAATCCCTATGCCACCGCAGCCACAACTGACTGACGAGCAGCTGACTCTGTTGGCCGAGTGGATCTTAACCATTAAATAAGCACCACAATCCGCCTACAGCCGGTTCAAAGAGCCGGCTTTTTTGTATTTACGCGAAGGAGCTAGCACATGCAGCCATCGGTATTATTTCTTGGCTATGGTGATATCGCCCAACGCGCCGCACAGCAGCTCGTTGCAGCTGGTTGGAAGGTGGTTGGTGCTTGTCGCAGCCCAGCCAATAAACCGACTATTGTGGGAGTCGATCTAGTCGCCGCAGATCACGGCAATCAGCACGATTTACAGCAGCTGCTTAAGCGCCAGTTCGATGCCATCGTGATGACCTTAACCCCAGCGCGCGGCAGCAGCGACCCGTATCATCAAGGCTATGTGTTGCCCTGTCGTTTGTTGCAGCACCTGCTGCGCGAGCAGCCAGCACCGCGGCTGCTGTATGTATCTAGCACCGGCGTATACGGCCAACGCGATGGTGCGTGGATCAATGAACATAGCCCTACTGAACCGGGCGACCACGGCGGGCAGATGCTATTACAGGCGGAACAAACTATCGCCAGTTGCAACGCTCACGTGAGTATCTTGCGCTGTTCCGGTATTTATGGGCCAGGCCGCAGTATGCTGCTGCACGGCATTGCTGCAGGCACTGCCACCATCACACCGGGTTGGAGTAATCGCATCCACAGCGACGATGTAGCAGGCTTTATCAGCTATTTATTACAACACCCTGAACACTACCAACCGGTGTACTTAGTTTCTGATAACCAACCTACCCTGCAGGCTGAGATCATTGCATACTACGCACAACAGCTTGGCGTCGACCCGAACACGCTAAAGCGTACCGATCAGGTCGGTTCACGCGGCAGTAAACGCTGTGACAACAGCCTCTTGCGCGCCAGCGGCTATGTATTACACTATCCCGATTATCGTCACCATGCTGTAACCACTATCGAGGAGTAATATGGACATCCTTGTGCTTGCTTTGCTGGCCAGTAGCGCCACTGGCTTTATGACTGCGGTTGGCGCCCTGCCCATTCTGCTCAAACGCCGCCCGAGCGAAGCACTCAATGACACACTGCTGGGTTTTTCCGCCGGCGTCATGTTAGCAGCGGCATTCTTCTCATTAATTATTCCGGCGTTAGAAATCAGCGAACAGCAACATGGCGAAGGTATGGTTCCAGGGCTGATTGCCGTGGTTGGGGTATTGCTCGGCGCACTGGCAATGGCCGTGATTGAGCGTGTGGTACCTCACCGTCACTTCAATACTGGTATGGAGGGCGTCAAGCCCGAGCGCATTCGCGCCATTTGGCTGTTTGTATTTGCCATGGCAATTCACAATTTTCCTGAGGGCTTAGCCGTTGGGGTGGGCTTTGGTGGCCCTGATCCAGCCACTGGCTATCCGTTAGCTATAGGTATTGGCTTACAAAACGTCCCGGAAGGTTTAGCGGTGGCTATTGGCTTGTTAGCCGTGGGTTATAGTCGTAGCAAGGCATTCTGGGTGGCAGCAGCAACCGGCTTATTGGAACCATTAGGTGGTTTAGTCGGCGGCTTATTTGTGCAGTTATCGGGTACCTTACTACCATGGGGCTTAGTATTCTCAGCCGGCGCCATGCTATTTGTTATCAGCCATGAGCTGATCCCTGAAACCCATCGTCATGGCCATCATCGCCGCGCTACCAGCGGTTTTATGGTGGGTTTAGTGACGATGATGTTTTTAGATGTGTGGCTAGCCGCTTAACGGCTAGCCCACAGCGTGTTATGGCTTAAAGTTCAGCATCCGCTCAAGCGGCATCAATGCGCGCTTGCCGAGCACTGAGTCAACATGAATTTCGTGCTTATCACCACCATGCTCGAGCGCTTCAGCAATGGCTACTAAGCCATTCATGGCCATCCACGGGCAATGTGCACAACTACGACAGGTTGCACCATTACCGGCGGTTGGCGCCTCAATAAAGTGCTTGTGCGGCGATAACTGCTGCATTTTGTAGAAAATGCCGCGATCGGTAGCGACAATAAAGGTGCTATGCGGCAGCGTTTGGCTGGCTTTCAGCAACTGTGAGGTCGAACCTACTGCATCCGCCAAATCGACAATCGCCGCTGGTGACTCTGGGTGCACCAACACTGCCGCTTCTGGGTAGACGGCTTTGAGGTCTTCCAGGGCTTTAGTCTTAAACTCATCATGCACAATACAAGCCCCGTTCCACATGATCATGTCGGCACCGGTTTGCTTAGCAATGTAGTTGCCCAAATGCTTATCGGGCCCCCACAAAATCTTCTCGCCTTGGGCATCGAGGTGGTCAACAATTTGCAATGCAATACTTGAGGTCACCACCCAATCAGCACGTGCTTTCACAGCTGCTGAGGTATTGGCATAAACCACCACGGTGCGGTC
The DNA here is from genome assembly GCA_964464575.1 of uncultured Pseudomonas sp. GTDB lineage: Bacteria > Pseudomonadota > Gammaproteobacteria > Enterobacterales > Alteromonadaceae > Pseudidiomarina. Next base: position 9,302 of record CAYXGO010000045.1, read on the forward strand.
CGGATGCGCGTCACAAAACGCTGAGAATTCCTCAATCGGGCAACCTAAATCGAGCGAACAGGTGGCTTCTAAAGTTGGCATCAACACGCGTTTATGCGGGGTGATGATTTTAGCGGTTTCCCCCATAAACTTGACCCCGGCGATGATTAAGGTATCCGCTGGATGATTGGCACCAAAACGCGCCATCTCTAACGAATCGGACACACAGCCACCGGTTTCTTCAGCCAGCGCTTGAATTTCTGGATCGGTATAATAGTGCGCTACCAACACCGCATTCTTGTCTTTTAACAGCTGTTTAATGCGCGCCCGGTAGTGTTGCTTGTCGGCGTCGCTAAGCGGTTTCGGTTTAGCCGGAAATGGATAATCCAAGTTGGCGATCACACGGGCTTGAATGTCTGCGGTAAGGCTCATGATATCAGGTCACGTCAGGGAATGAATGCGGCTATTATAGTGCATATTGGGGGGCGAACGAAACGTCTGCGGCAAAACCGGAAATCGTGGTGGGTCGTGCAGGATTCGAACCTGCGACCAATTGATTAAAAGTCAACTGCTCTACCAACTGAGCTAACGACCCACGATTGAAAGGTAAAGATGGATAGAATTGGTGGGTCGTGCAGGATTCGAACCTGCGACCAATTGATTAAAAGTCAACTGCTC
>CAYXGO010000046.1:0-9919 GCA_964464575.1 uncultured Pseudomonas sp.
GTCACTTAGAAGATGCCCGTATTCTGACCCAGCAGCAGGGCGCCGACCCCGACCGCTGGATTGATGTCAGAAAACGACTACCCTTATTACGACAGAAAAAGTTTTACCGCCAAACTAAATTTGGTTTTGCCCGCGGTGACGAGCCAGTGCGATATGTCGGGAATATTCGCCGATATTACGATACTCTAATCTGGCTAGATGAGCGTGGTCGCATTCCCGCCGACCCACTGACAATCGAGCTGCCTAGCGGCAGTGGTGATGAGGAGCAGTAAATTATGCGCCGAATGAAACGTCTAATCTCGAAAGAGCGCCGTCGTGCGTGGCTTCGCAAGCAACGCAGTTTGCAGTGCGAGCGGCGACAAAAATGGTTCCGTTTGAGTGAGCAAACGGACTGACAGCAGTCACCATTTAAGACTATAATACCGACCTAATTTTTGCTCCCAACTCTGGAGACTTTTCTGTGGAAATTTTACGCGGCGCCCCGGCCTTATCTGAATTCAGAACCGAGAAATTATTGCAGCGTTTGCAGCAAGCCGAACTGCCGATCACCGGCATCTACGCCGAATACATGCATTTTGCTGACGTAAGCGCCAAACTCGATGACCACAGCCAAGACGTGCTGAAAAAATTACTCACCTACGGTCCAGCCATGGCCCAGTACATTCCGGAAGGTGAGTTGCTGGTAGTGGTACCACGCCAAGGCACTATTTCGCCGTGGTCGTCCAAAGCCACCGACATAGCCCATAACTGTGGCTTGCAACATATTCGCCGCATTGAACGCGGCATTGCCTATTACCTCACCGGCACCATGAGCAGTGCGCAAATTGAGCAAGCCGCCGCGCTGCTGCATGACCGCATGACCGAAATGGTGTTACACGACATGCATGAAGCGCAACGGCTGTTCCACAGCAGCGAACCGCGCGCCATGCAGCATGTTGATATCCTAGCGGGTGGTCGTGCTGCGCTGGCTGAAGCCAACCAGAACATGGGTTTGGCGTTAGCAGACGATGAAATCGATTATTTATTTGATAACTTTAGCGCCTTAAAGCGTAATCCCAACGACATTGAACTGTACATGTTCGCACAGGCCAACTCAGAGCATTGCCGCCACAAGATTTTTAACGCCGACTGGACCATCGACGGTGAAGCGCAGCTAAAATCGCTGTTCAAAATGATCAAAAACACCTACGCGGTCACGCCAGACCACGTGTTATCAGCCTACAAAGATAACGCCGCGGTGATGGTTGGGTCAGAGGCCGGTCGCTTCTATCCGTATCCAACCGGCAGCGCCGCTGCGGGCGAATACAGCTATTTTCACGAACCCATTCATATTTTGATGAAGGTTGAAACGCACAACCACCCAACCGCTATCTCGCCATTTCCAGGTGCGGCTACCGGCAGTGGCGGTGAAATTCGTGACGAGGGCGCCACCGGTCGTGGTGCCAAACCGAAAGCGGGCTTGGTCGGCTTTAGCGTATCCAACCTGCGTATTCCAGGTTTTGAACAGCCGTGGGAAGAAGACTTCGGCAAGCCTGATCGCATTGTCACCGCGCTCGATATCATGCTCGAAGGCCCCTTGGGTGGCGCGGCATTTAACAACGAATTTGGTCGCCCTGCGCTGACCGGCTATTTCCGTACGTACGAAGAGCAAGTCGATAGCCACAACGGCGTTGAAGTGCGTGGTTACCACAAGCCGATTATGATTGCCGGTGGTTTAGGCAACATTCGCGAGAGCCACGTTGAAAAAGGCGAGATCAGCATTGGTGCCAAGCTGGTAGTGCTTGGCGGCCCGGCTATGAACATTGGTTTAGGTGGTGGTGCGGCGTCATCTATGGCCTCCGGTAGCTCTAGCGAAGATTTAGATTTTGCCTCAGTGCAGCGCGACAACCCAGAAATGGAGCGGCGCTGCCAAGAAGTGATTGATCGCTGTTGGCAGTTAGGCGACAAGAACCCGATTTTATTTATCCACGATGTTGGTGCCGGTGGTTTATCCAACGCCATGCCAGAGCTGGTCAATGACGGCGGTCGTGGCGGTAAGTTTGAATTACGCAAAGTGCCCAACGATGAGCCGGGCATGGCGCCGCACGAGATCTGGTGTAACGAATCCCAAGAGCGCTACGTGCTGGCTATCGCCCCAGATCGTATGGCCTTGTTTGAGCAATTGTGTGAGCGCGAGCGCGCGCCATTTGCGGTGATCGGTGAAGCTACCGAAGCGCAGCATCTAACCTTAAACGATAGCCATTTTGGTAATCAGCCGATTGATTTGCCGTTAAGCGTATTGCTTGGCAAGCCGCCAAAAATGCACCGTGATGTGCAATCGTTGCAGGCCCAAGGGCAACAGCTCACCCGCGACGGCATCAAGCTGAGCGAAGCGGCCAACCGCTTACTGCGCTTGCCCGCCATTGCCGAGAAAACCTTCTTGATCACCATTGGCGACCGCAGTGTTACCGGTTTGGTGGCACGTGACCAAATGGTTGGGCCCTGGCAAATTCCGGTGGCTGATGTAGCCGTCACAGCGGCCAGCTACGATACCTATGCTGGCGAAGCGATGGCGATGGGTGAGCGCACGCCGGTGGCATTATTAAACTTTGCTGCGTCAGCGCGCTTGGCGGTAGCTGAATCGATCACCAACATTGCTGCTGCTGATATTGGCAGCATGAAACACATTAAATTATCCGCCAACTGGATGTCAGCTGCCGGTCACCCGGGTGAAGATGCCGGTTTATATGCCGCAGTAAAAGCGGTCGGTGAAGAGCTCTGCCCAGCCTTGGGAATCACCATTCCGGTCGGTAAAGACTCGATGTCGATGAAAACTCGCTGGCAACACAACGGTGAAGATAAAGCTGTTACTGCGCCAATGAGTTTGGTCATCACCGCTTTTGGCCGCGTTAACGATGTGCGCCGCACGGTCACCCCGCAATTGCGTCTGGATAAGGGCGATAGCAAACTGGTATTGATTGATTTAGGTCAAGGCAAAAACCGCCTCGGTGGTTCAGCCTTAGCGCAAGTGTACCGGCAATTAGGCGATGTCACACCTGACTTAGACCAACCGGAATTATTGGCTGGTTTCTTTAATGCCACGCAGAAGCTGATCCGCAACAAACAGATTATTGCCTACCACGATCGCTCCGACGGTGGTTTATTTGTGACCGCTGCCGAGATGGCCTTCGCCGGTGGCTGTGGTGTCGATATTGAACTCGACGCCCTGGGCACGGATGATTTAGCCGCGCTGTATAGCGAAGAATTAGGCGCAGTATTGCAAGTGGCCAGCGACGATCTCGACAGCGTACGTGACGTTTATGCTGAGGCGGGCTTGAGCGCGTGTTTCCATGTGATTGGCCGCCCCGTGCGCGAAGATGTGGTGCGCTTTACCCGCGGTGGCACCGATGTGCTGTCACATTTACGCAGCCACTACCGCAGCATTTGGGCTGAAACCACGCATCAAATGCAGCGCTTACGGGATAACCCAGCCTGTGCCGATGAAGAGTTTCATGCCAAGCAGAACCTCAGCGACCCAGGTTTATCGGCTAGCTTAACCTTTGATATCGAAGAAGATGTAGCGGCGCCATATATCAACACCGGCCGCGACCCAGTGGTTGCTATCTTGCGTGAGCAGGGCGTGAACTCCCATGTGGAAATGGCAGCGGCTTTTGACCGTGCTGGTTTTGCTGCTATCGACGTACACATGAGCGATATTCTCAGTGGCCGTATTAGCTTGGATAAATTCGACGGTATGGTCGCCTGTGGTGGCTTCTCATACGGTGACGTATTAGGCGCCGGTGAAGGCTGGGCTAAGTCTATTCTATTCAATAGCTTGGCACGCGATCAGTTCGCTGAATTCTTTGCCCGCAAACGTACTTTTGCCTTAGGTGTGTGTAATGGCTGCCAAATGCTCTCGAACCTGAAGGAACTCATTCCAGGTGCTGAATTGTGGCCGCATTTTGTCACCAACCGCTCAGAGCGTTTTGAAGCACGCTTTAGCATGGTTGAAGTACAAGCAAGCGACTCGTTGTTCTTCGCCGGTATGGCCGGTTCGCGCATGCCGATTGCAGTATCCCATGGCGAGGGCCGCGCCGAATTCGCACCAGGTGCATTAGAAGCTGCCACTAAGCAAGGCTTAGTCACCATGCGTTTTGTTGATAACCGCGGCGCTATTGCAGAGCAGTACCCAGCCAACCCGAACGGTTCGCCAGAGGGTATCACTGGCTTAACCAACAGCGATGGCCGCGTCAGCATTATGATGCCGCACCCAGAGCGGGTGTTTCGCACCGTAGCCAACAGTTGGCACCCAGATAGCTGGGGCGAAGATAGCCCGTGGATGCGCATGTTCCGTAATGCGCGGGTGTTCCTCGGCTAATTGGCTAGGGCAAATAAAAGACCGGCTCATTGAAGCCGGTTTTTTTATACCGCGCTGACGCCATTAGCGGCGGCGGCGAAAAAATTGCCGCAGTAACTCACCGCATTCATCTGCCATAACCCCGCTAATTACCTCAATTTTGTGATTCATACTGGGGTGATTGACCACCTCAATAGCGCTGCCGGTAGCACCGGTACGCGGATCAGCCGCGCCAAACACCAAAGTTTTCACCCGTGCATGAGTCATCATGCCGGCGCACATAGCACATGGCTCTAAGGTTACATACAGTGTGGTATCGACCAAACGATAATTCTGTAGCGCTTGGCCAGCGGCGCGAATGGCCATGGCTTCGGCGTGGGCGGACGGGTCATTCAGGCTGATCACTTGGTTAAAGCCTTCGCCAATAATGGCGCCGTTCAGTACCAATACCGCGCCAACTGGCACTTCATCCTGCTGTTCAGCTTGCGCGGCTAACTGCAGCGCGCGCTGCATAAAGATATCATGGCTCATAGGGGTCAAATCAGTGGTTAACGAAACAGCCCATAGTGTAACCGAAAATGCGCTTAGCGGATAAAAAAAGCCCCCGCAACTGCGAGGGCTTTGATGTGAGCTAAACAGCGAAGTGCTTAGAACTTGTAGTTGATACCTACACGCATTTCCCACACTGATGGACCAACTACGCGGCCTTGACCACGGTCACCCAAGAAGTCCTCGAACACGATAGTGTTGTTGGCATCAAGTGACGCGTTGACGACGCGTTGGATTTGTGGGAAGCCTGGTTGATACAGCACGCCCCAATCACTGTTCAGGAAGTTACCGACGTTCTCAAGTACGAAGAACGCGCTAGCTTTGTGACCGTCAGCAAACGCTGGTAATTCTTGCGTTACTTTCAGGTCAAACTTGTTCCACCAGCTGCCGTAGAAGCTGTTACGTGGAGCAATGCCGCCAGCGTACTTATCTAAACCAGATGCGTTCACGAAGGCAAAGAATGCATCAGTGTCGAAACCTGGGTCAAAGATCACGTTTGGATCAGATACGCCAGTTGGGATGTACAGCAATTGACGACCAAATGCTGGGTCACCGAACATGTCTGAGCCGTTAAAGGCGTAGCTGTATGGGCGACCTTTGTTGGCTTGACCGAACAGGCTGAAGCGAGTCTCGTAACCGTCAAAGAACTCGGTACCGTAGGCTACACGCAAGGTGAAGCGATGCGGGATCTCGTAGTTACCTGGCGCAGAGGCATAGAAGCCCATGTCTGAGGTAGCGGTTTGTGTGAAGTTAGAACCAGCGGTTGATGACGCCATCGCTTGGCTTTCTTCTGACTCAGTGTAAGCATAAGCAAGTGACCAGTTCAGGCCGAAGTCATATGAATGACTCAGAGCCATAGACAGGTTTAACTGGCTACCTGCGTCTGGTGCGTTGGTCAACATATAGTCGCCTTCACGGCCAGTTGGGTTGGTGTACACTGGGCGACCATCTGAAGCCGTACCCACTTGGGTAAAGGCTAAGTCAACTAACGAGGCAGCGTCTTGACGGTCGGTGTACAAAATGTCACCAGTCAATACCATCTCGTTAGCGAACACATAGGTTGCGCCTAATGAGTATTTCCACTCGCTTGGGATCTTAAAGTTCGGATCCAACGAGTTCACTGGGCTGTTACCGGTTGCAGTTGTTACTTGGTCATATAATGACGAAGGAACATCGTACAATGGACGGCCAGCGCCGCTTAATGCTGCAGTATTCAGGTTGATGTTACGTTGGTTAACCTGGATCTGAGTGATACCATCGTTTTGGAAGTTGTTGGCAATCCACACGTTCGGGTTACCACCAGAATACAGACCGAAACCGCCGCGAACTTCTAAGTCAGCCGTTGGCTTCCAGTTGAAACCAACACGTGGTTGCAACAGGCCTTCACCGTCAAAGTTAGTACGGTTGCTGAAGCCATAGTCATTAGCAAAACGTTGGTTGTGACGTGGTAAGTCATCGCTGCTATACCAGTCGTAACGCAAGCCGTAGGTCAAGGTTAAGTCGTTCTCAAACATGTAGTATTCGTCTTGCAAATACACAGTGTTGATAGCGTAATCGAAGTCACCAGCAGCTTCACGTGGGTTATGCGTACCAGCAGCGTTGCCGTACCAAACGCGAGCGGCTAAACCAGCTTCGAAATCATCGATTGAACGGAACTCATATTCACCACCACGAGCGTGCTGTACGAACATGTTGAACACCGATAATTCTTCACGCTCAAAACCACCGGTAATAACGTGGTCACCTAAGAAATAGGTACCAGCCACTTTGAAGAAGGTGGTGTCATAGTTCAATTCGTTGGCTTGACGAGAATCGTCGGCACCTAAGAATACCCGTGCGCCGTTTGGCATAAAGATACGGATTTCACCGATGTCTTTTGGCCCTAAGGTGACTTGGCTGTTGATGACTTCTGAGTAACCAGCACGAATCTCAGTTGAGAAGTTGTCAGTCCAGTCAGAGTAGATTTCAGCAACCGTAGAGGTTAACTCAGTACCACGGTTGTAGTAGTGGTTTGAGAATTCATAGGTGGTGTTGCCGCTGTCTGATTCACGTAAGTTACCGCCATCGTTCCAGTTGTAGGTTAATGCGGCGCGGTGATCAGCGCTGATCTGCCAGTCTAACTTCACCAATAATTTTTCATCTTCAACTGGCGCTGAGCCAATTGGTGAACCTGGCTCATAGCCGTAGATGTCACGGGCGATGGTAGCAATACGGTCAAGATCGGCTTGGGTAACGCCAGCAATTGGGGTACCAGCATTTGGATCGTCAGAAGGGCCACGGTCAAACTTAACCGCACCTTCATACTTCTCGTAGGCAGTAAAGAAGAACAACTTGTCTTCTAAAATAGCGCCACCAACGTTGAAGCCATAGCGTTTTTCTTGGTATTGACCGTTGTCGAGGTCAGTATCTTCAATTTTGTCACCGCGCATGTCTTGGTTGGTGAAATCGAAGAACACGCCGCCAAACAGGTCGTTTTCACCTGATTTGGTTACTGCGTTGATGTTACACGCGGTGAAACCACCGTATTTCACATCAAATGGCGCTAATTCAACGTTTACTTGCTCAATCGCGTCATATGCAAACGGCATACGCTCAGTTGGGTAACCGTTAGCGTTCAAACCGAAGTTGTCGTTTAAGCGCACACCGTCAACAGTTAAGCTGTTGAAACGTGGGTTAGCGCCACCACACTGTACGCCGTCACCGAAGCTTTCATCGATGTAGATACGCGGGTCGATACGGATGATATCTTTGATATCACGGTTAATAGCTGGAGATTCTTCTAAGTCGCGCAAAGTAAAGTTACTTGCTGGACCAGTACCACCAGAGTTGTTGTTCAGGATAGATTGACCAGTTACCGCAATGCGTTCAACGTTGGCTTCTACTACCAAGTTAACGTTGGCTGTTTCGCCAAGAGTCAAGAACACTTCTTGCTGCTTGGTTGCGCCAGTTGTTGGGTCAGTAACAGTAATGATGTATGGACCACCAACAGACAAACCACGAGCCGAGAAAGTACCCGTTTCGTTGGTTGTTAATGTACGTGATGAACCGGTACGTGAGTCAGTGATTACCACTTGAGCGTTGGCAAGGGTGTTGCCAGCGTCAGAAGTAATTACACCACGCAGCGACGATGCAGTATCTTGAGCATACGCGGCGCCAGACAAACCGATTGCTAAGGCAACGGCAGCGGCTAAGCGGCTTGGTTTACTATTGAACATGATGTTGCTTTCCTAGGGTTGTTGTAAACAAACTCTTAAAAGTCCTGGGGTACTTGTCGTATTCCATTACTTAAAATTATTCATGAACAAAATTTATTTTTTGTTCTATGAAACTCCTAACAGCCGCAATTGTCCTATCGAATTATGACAAAGTCATGACACGTGACCGGTGTTTACTTGCTTAATTCGATACATCATTAGAACAGTGCTGCTAACGTGCACAACGAGCGAGCTGTATAGGCTTGCCTATCGGTTCACTTATGTGTCGTTTTCATGACAGCATTTTATACAAAAAACATAACAATTGCCCAGAAAAGTTTCAGTATTTGTAGTATTTTCTTGCCTGCGAAAACTAGCGAATCTTTGGAGCTATTGTGTCTCGATTTCCTCTGAAACTCATTATTGTCATAGTAATCATCAACTTTGTTGCTGCCTGTGGGCCTAAATCAATGTCAGAAGCTAAACAAAAGCCGATCGCACTACGCGTTGCTGCTTTCAATGTCAGTATGGATGCCTCGAACTACCTAGCCAATGACCAGCTAGCTAGCATGGGTGCCAGTGCATTGACCAACGCACTTTCGCAACAGCACCCACAAATACGCGCCATTGCTGAAATTGTGCAGCATGTTCGGCCAGATATTTTGGTCCTCAATGAATTTGACTACGATGCCTCGGGGCAAGCACTTAGCAGCTTTCAGCGCGATTATTTAGCGGTTAGTCAGCAGGGCGAGTCACCGATTGACTATCCCTACACCTATACCGCACCAGTGAATACTGGGGTGATGAGTCCGTTTGATTTAAACCGCGACGGCAAGACCAGCGCCGATGCCAACGATGCTTGGGGTTATGGCTGGTATCCGGGCCAGTATGGCATGGTAGTGTTATCGCGCTATCCCATCGATGAAGCCGCAGTGCGTACCTTCCAACAGTTCAAGTGGGCGGATATGCCAGGGGCGTTGCGACCGTTGGTGCCCGGAACATCAAACTATTGGTATGACGATGAGGTGTGGGCAGCAATGCCGCTGAGCTCCAAATCACATTGGGATGTGCCGGTGCAAGTGCATGGCCGTACGCTGCATATTTTAGTCAGCCACCCAACACCACCGGTGTTTGATGGTGAAGAAAACCGTAACGGCCGCCGCAACTATGACGAAGTGCGGTTCTGGGCCGACTATCTGCGTGCCAGCCATAGCGACTACATCTACGACGACCAAGGCCGTAAAGGTGGCTTGGCTGAGCAACAGCGCTTTGTCATTGCCGGCGATTTAAATGCCTCCAATGAAAGCAAAGACAATGTCCCCGGTACTATTGAGCAGCTGTTGGAGCATCCACTGGTGAATGCCAAAATCACGCCAGAAAGCCGCGGTGGTGCTGCCCACAGCCCAGATAATGAGCAAGGGCGCTATCATACCGCCGGTTGGCGGAAGCGCGCCGATTATGTGCTGCCATCGCAGTTTGGTATCGAGGTCATTGATGCTGGAGTGTTCTGGCCGCTACCGGGTGAGCCAAAAGCTGATTTAGTGGCGCAACGCAATAGGTCATCCGATCATCGCTTGGTGTGGATCGACATATTACTGACGCAATGACATATATTTGTTACAGATTCATAAAAGTGTCATAAAGTATCTTGATAATTGACGTGCAAAAACACAACAGGTGATGCATATGTCGAGAAAGATACTAATTGTTGAAGACGAAGCGCCAATTCGAGAAATGTTAAGTTTCGTCATGGAACAGCATGGCTATCAGGCTGTAGAGGCCGGTGATTTTCAGGCCGCACTCGATAAGATCGTAGAGCCCTTACCCGACATGATCTTAC
>CAYXGO010000047.1:0-9701 GCA_964464575.1 uncultured Pseudomonas sp.
ACCGTCATAGTCGATGCCAAGGCCGCCACCAATGTCGAGGTATTCCAGTTCAACGCCCATTTGAATCAGCTTGGCATACAACCGTGCACCTTCAGAGACCGCTTCTTTGATTTTACGAATGTCGGCCAACTGACTGCCAATATGGAAGTGCAGCAGCTTGGCGCAATGCAGCATGTTTTCTTGCTTGAGCAATTCAATGATGTTGAGAATTTCGGTAATGCTGAGGCCAAACTTGGCGCGCTCACCGCTAGAGCCCGCCCATTTACCTGAGCTGCGCACCATCATTTTGCTACGTAAACCAATAATGGGCTCCACGCCGAGCTTTTTCGACAATGGGATCAGCATTTCTAGTTCTGAGAACTTCTCAATGACGATGATGATCTTACGGCGTAACTGCCGGCCCAGCAGCGCTAGGGTCAGATAATCTTCGTCTTTGTAGCCATTTAAGATGGTCAATGCGCGCGGGTTCTCGTTGTACGCTAATACCGCCATCAGTTCTGGTTTTGAGCCAGCCTCGAGGCCATAGTCATAGGGTTCGCCGGCATCGATAATCTCTTCAACCACTTCACGCATTTGGTTCACTTTAATCGGGAACACGCCTACGTAACGGCCCTCATAATTGGCATCTTCAATGGTTTTGGCGAAGGTTTCGTTCAAGATCTCAACTTGCGAGCGCAAAATATCGTGAAAACGAATAACCGCTGGCAATTGAATGCCTTCGGCAATGATTTCATCCACCACTTCTTTCATATCGATGGTGACGTCAGGCTGGCGATGATTCGGCGCAATTTGAATGCTGCCGTTGTCGCCAATAGAGAAGTATCCAGCGCCCCAGCGCTTCACGCCGTAGAGTTCTTCGGCGTCTTCGATAGTCCATGGATTAGTCATTAGCGTGAGCCTTTTTCGTTCAAAATAATCAACAGCTCACGGACAATCTTAGCCGCAAACACATCAGAGTTGCCGGTTGGGTCAATGTCAGGGGATAACTCCACCACATCGGCGCCAACCAAGTTTTTACCGCGCAGTAACTTCATCAGGCTCACGTAGGAGTGGAAGTCTTCGCCACCTGGCTCTGGGGTACCGGTGCCTGGCAAGAATGCCGGGTCAAAGTAGTCCAGATCAAGCGTCAGATAGATAGGGCGATCAGCTGGAATAGCGGCGACGCTATCCAAGAAGTCTTTGCGCGAGGTACGCACGGTGCCGTGCTCTTTCATGAATTGATATTCTTCGCGGGTACCTGAGCGGATGCCGTACTGGATCAGCTGATGGCCTGGGCCAAAATGGTCCAGCGCGCGACGAATAATCGAGGCATGCGAGTAATGATAGCCCAAGAAACCGTCACGTAAATCAGCGTGCGCGTCTAGATGCAACACCACTAACTCAGGGTATTGCTGCAAATAGGTACGAATAGGCGCATACGAAATAGAATGTTCGCCGCCCAGGGTTAGCACCCGAATGTTCTCAGCCGGCAAATTCAGCCCATCAAAAATGGCGCTAAATTGGTCGGTGGCGTGCTGCCATTGAGCTTCAATGTCATCGCTGTTGCCAAGCGACAAGTTACCAAGGTCGTAAAAGGTATGATCATACAGATCGGCATCTAAATACGGTGAGTACGACTCGATATCTTCGGATACCGCCCGCAGGCCGTCTGGGCCGTTGCGAGTGCCTTTGCGAAAACATGCCGTGCCATCAAAACCAAAGCCAATCATATGCGTGGCGTTGGCAAAAATGGCGGCTTCGGTGCTGGCACCGAAGAACTCACGAACCGGCGCGTCAACGGCAACCGGTAAAGCGGTAATTTGTTTGGCTTGATGCTGGCTCAAAGTCAGTCACCTCCATCATTCTGCTGGCGAAAAAATAAGGGCGCATATTATCTGCTGAATGCGCCTAAAATTCTAGCATTTCAATGCTTATTCGACGGCTTTTTCACCGGGTTAAAAATGTCTTGTGAAATGCGCAGTAAATTGGCATTCAGTGGGTTTTTCTTGGTCCAGGTATCAACCAGTGGTATTGCCACGAGCTGATTGGCCTGCAGGCCTGCCATCACCCGTGAGTGCCCCTGTAAAATCAGCTCGACAGCATGTACACCCAGCTCAGAGGCGATAATGCGATCAGCCGGTGCAGGCGCGCCGCCACGTTGAATATGGCCCAATAAACATGGCCGGCAGGGCAGGTTAAATTGCGCTTCGAGTTGCTCAGCGAGTGCCACTGCGCCGCCTGGCCACTGATGCTCACTCAGCACCATCACGTAGCTGCCATCACCACGAACCGCTTTGACGCGTTCAATATGTTTGACCAGAGCCTCAATGGTGAGCGGCTTATCTTTTTGTAATTCTGGCAAAATCATCCGTTCGGCACCGGCGGCCACACCGCTATTGAGGCCGATAAACCCAGCGTGGCGGCCCATCACTTCAACAATGAAGATACGGTCCATAGCGTCGGCGGTATCACGAATTTTATCCAAGGCGTCCATAGCAATGGCCACCGCTGTGGTAAAGCCTATGGTGGCATCGGTACCAAATAAGTCATTATCAATGGTACCCGGCACACCAATAATCTGCCCCGGCCAGTGGTTCGCTAAGTGTTCGGCGCCACGGAAGGAACCATCGCCGCCAATCACCACCAAACCATCAATAGTGTGCTGTTGCAGCACTGCGGCGGCCTCTTGCGCTGCTTCAACTTCTTTGAAACGGGCGCAGCGGGCACTTTTAATGATGGTACCTGAGTACTGCAAGATATGCTGTACATCAGCTGCCCGAATCGGCATGTAATCGTTTTCTAGTAAGCCTTGGTAGCCATGCTTGAAGGCGATAACCTCCAAACCATAATGTTCTGCGGCTAATACCACCGCTCGTAAAGCGGCATTCATACCTGGTGCATCACCGCCACTGGTGAGCACCGCTATCCGTGATGGTTGTTTTTGTTCCGACACCAACCGTACTCCTCTTTGTCGTTGTCTGTTAAGCTTAACGGAGTCAGGGCTAATAACAAGTAGACAAGGCTATGAGTGAGGTAAAAATGTCGCGATTTGAGGCCACAGCCATTACCACCTGGGCGCAGCAATGTGCCGAGCAAGCCGGTGCGAGTTCCGAGGTGGCGGCCAATATTGCCAAGCATCTGGTGGCCGCTGATTTAATGGGCTTTCGTACCCATGGTTTGATTCGCTTACGTTACAACCTCAGCTGCCTCAGTCAAGGTTTGAGTAAAGGGCAGGGGCAGCCACGCCGGCTCTCCGGTCGTGCTGCCATTGAGCTGTGGGACGCCGACTTTTTACCGGGTTTACACACCATGCCGATGGCCGTGGCACGAGCTATGGCCATGGCCACCGATTATGGCACTGGCACCGTGGTACTGCGGCGCACGCAACATGTGGCGGCTTTGGCGGTGTATTTGGAACAAGCCACCGCGGCCGGGTTGATGGTGCAAATTATGTGCGCTACCCCGGCACAGCAAGCGGTTGCACCATTTGGTGCGAAATCGGCGTGGTTTTCGCCGAACCCACTGGCGATTGGCGTGCCCACTACCTCACAGCCGGTGCTGTTTGATGTCAGTTTATCCATGCTGGCAGCGGGCAAGGTTCGTACTGCTATTGCTGAGGGTAAGCCGTTGCCGTTTCCGGCGCTTATCACCGCAGCTGGTGATTACACCGCTGATGCCCGTACTTTTCTTGCTGATCCAGCCAGTGTATTGGCGCCGCTGGGCGGCGCAGATTTAGGTTACAAAGGCACTGGGCTTAATTTATATAGCGAGCTATGGACGCTGGCCTTGAGTCAATATGGGCGCCATCAAGCGCGCAGCGATGGCGATGCCAATACCGTTTGGGTGCAGGTGGTAGACCCAGCTGCGCTGGGTGATAGCGAAGGCTTTAAACAGCAGGCGCAAGCCTTGGTTGACGGCATGTGTGCTGCCACCCCCATTGACCCCGCCCAGCCGGTGCGGGTGCCGGGGAGCGGCGCGCTGGCGCTGCGCGAGCAGCAACTGCAGCAGGGCATCAGCTACAGTGCCGCCATTATCAAGCAATTACAGTGGTGTGCAGAACACTACCACACACCGCTACCATCAGGGTTGTAGGCGCTCGATGTGCCACTCAGTATCGCTGCTGCGGCGATAGCTAAAACGGTCATGTAAGCGATAGCGCCCGCCTTGCCAGAACTCGAATTGGCTAGGTACCACGCGATAGCCGCCCCAATGCTCCGGCTTGGGGATCTCTCGACCTTCAAATTCTGCACTCAATTGGTGATAGCGCGCTTCTAGTTGTTCGCGGCTAGCAATCGGCTGGCTTTGTGCCGATGTATGCGCACCCAGCTGGCTACCCCGCGGGCGACTGGCAAAGTACTCAGCACTGACCGCAGCATCAAGCTTCTCGACGCGGCCTTCAATCTTAATCTGCCGCTCAAGATTCAACCAAGCAAAGTGCATCGACGCCAGCGGGTTGGCGGCAATATCGTGGCCCTTTTGACTCTGATAATTGGTAAAAAACACCAAGCCGGTGGCATCCACTTGCTTCAGCAGCACAATACGCTGGTGTGGCTGCCCATCAGTACCAACAGTGGCTAGCGTGAAAGCGGTAGGATCGGGTGAGTTCGCCTGCGCTTGTGCTTGCTTAAACCACTCCGCAAACAACTCAAACGGATTGGCCGGCAGCTGACTGCGGCGCAGCTGCCCTTGTTCGTAATCACGGCGCTCATCGTGAAGTTTCATCAACAGCCTCGGTGCTCATTTGGATAGTGTAAACCGCCTCGCCAGCAATATAGGTAGCAAGTACGCGTTGCTGCCATAGTGTAGCGGCAGTTTGTGCAAACGGATTTTGATCCAGCACAATAAAATCGGCCCATTTGCCCGGCTCAATACTGCCTAAAATAGCTTCTTGGCCGGCGGCATAGGCTGCATCAAGGGTAAATGAGCGTAATGCTTCAACTTTACTCATGGCCTCTGCTGGGTACCAACCGCCGGCGGGCTGATTGTCACGGTCCTGACGGGTCACTGCGGCATGCAAGCCAAAGAACGGGTCGGCCAACTCCACCGGGAAGTCCGAACCAGCAGCAATAATGGAGCCTTGTTTGAGGAAGGTTTGCCAGGCGTAAGCACCGCGCATACGCTCTTTACCTAAACGGTCTTCGGCCATGTTTTTATCGCTGGTGGCATGGGTTGGCTGCATCGATGGAATGATGTTCAAGGTTTTGAAGCGAATCAAATCATCGGGATGCACCACTTGGGCGTGCTCAATACGATGACGCAAATTACGCCCGCCATAGGTATTAAAGGCATGTTCAAAGGCGTCTAACGCAATGCGGTTAGCACGGTCACCAATGGCGTGGGTGTTGATTTGGAAGCCGTGAGGAATGATCAACTCGTACAGCGCCTTGATGTTTTCCGGCGAGGTGACTAATAGACCAAGCTGTTGCGGGTCATCGTGGTAGGGGTGCAATAGTGCCGCACCTCGGCTACCTAAGGCGCCATCGGCATAGATTTTTACACTGCGCACAGTAAACATGTCATCGGCGCTGACAATTGGGCCATTAGCCAGCAGTTGTGGCAGTTTTGGTTCATTGGCGCCAATCATGGCGTATACCCGCAGTGTCATGGCATCACTAGCGGCTAACTGTTGAAATACGTCAATGGTTTCGGCGCTTACTCCGGCATCATGCACGCTGGTAATACCGCGTTCATTCAGATGCGCAAAGGCTAGTTGCAGCGCATTTTTTTGTTGCTCAGCGTTATCGGCGGGAATAATGGCCTCAATCAGATTCATGGCGTTATCAATAAGCACACCGGTGGGTTCGCCATTGCTATCGCGAATAATTTCGCCACCTTCTGGGCTCACGCTGGCGGCAGTAATGCCGGCCAGTTCTAATGCTTTACTGTTGGCCCAGCCGGCATGACCATCTACCCGGGTTAGCCACACTGGGCGGTCGTTGAGGCTCTCATCCAGAGCTTCGGCGCTAGGGAACTGCCGCGAACTCCAGTTTTCTTGGTTCCAGCCGCGGCCCAAAATCCAGCTGGCTGATTTACCGCCATTATTGGCAAACTCAGTCACCATGGCGACCGCTTGTTGCTCGGAGGTGGCATCACGCAGATCAGCTAATTGCAGTGTTTGGCCCAAGCCCAAGACGTGGCCATGGGCATCAATAATACCGGGCAGCACAGTTTTTCCGCCCAGATCAACCCGTTTACTGACATCACCTGCTACGCGTTCAACATCGACTGCTTGACCAACCGCAATCACTTTGCCATCGCGCACCGCAAAGGCTTTGAATTCCACCAAGGCGGCATCAGCACCCGCCGGACCGGTCAAGGTGTATCCCTGCAAATTGTAATAAAGCGTACTTTCCGCACTGGCAAATGCGGGCGTTAACATTAACGCAACAAGGCTTATGGAGGCCAACAGGCGCTGGCGGTGTAACGTCTTAGTTAGGCGGTTCATAGCTTACTATTCCTAGATTAAACGCTTATGATTCAGCATTGTTGTGATCGTTTTAGTTGCATTTTACATACTAAACAGTATGTTTAACCTTTAACATTACTTTACAAATTAACAACAGGTGCTATGCAAGGTTTCCATAGTCAGTGTACAATAGCTGACAGAAATTGGCATCCGTCGGTTGTTGGTTAAGGGCATCATGAAAATACTCATCATTGATCATCAGTTTTTTATTCGTGCTGGTTTGATTCACCTAATCACCAGCTACGCTTCCGATGTGGCTATTTATGAGGCGCCTTCGTTCGATGTTGCCAAAGAGTATTTACGTCATCAAAACAACTACAACTTAATTTTCTTGGATATGGATCTGCCCGACGCAGAAATTCGTCCAACCCTGGCCACCTTGAAGAAAATGGCGCCGGCTGCCCATGTGGTGCTATTTAGCTGGCCGCGGCCACTGTCTGAAGTGCGCCAAGCGTTAACTGCTGGCGTACGCAGTTACCTGCCTAAAGATGCCAGTGCCGAGGAAGCCAAGCTAGCCATCCGTATTCTGCTGCAAAACGACCGCTATTTGCCTGATGAGTCGCGCTTGAACGATAGAGTGAGTAGCCAAGGCAGTGCCGAGAACTTTTTATCACCACGCCAGTTAGAAATTATGCAATTGCTGGCGCAGGGGCTATCGAATAAAGAAATTGCTACTATTTTAGGCATCACCGAGGGCACCATTCGCGTGCACTTGTCGGCAATTTTCAAAGCCATTAAGGTGTCTAACCGCACTGAAGCCACCTTGTGGTACTTGCTCCGTCAAAAACGTTTAGTGGGTTAACATGGATTTGTCGCAGTTGTTGGCATCGTTGCAACAGCGGCGGCAGGCTCCAACTGACTTATGGCAACCGGCCTACTGCGGCGAAATACCATTGCGTATTGATGTCAAAGGCGACTGGTATTATCAAGACAGCTTGATTCAACGGCCTGAAATCGTCCGCTTATTCGCATCCGTATTAGTCTGTGAAGAGGGTGATTATTTTCTTGTCACGCCGCACGAAAAAGTCAAAATTCAAGTCGCTGATGCGCCGTTTTTGATCACCCAATGGCATTGGTCCGAACAGCAACCTGCGGTCATGGTGCTGACCACTAATCTCGGTGAACAGGTGCCATTGTCTGCTGAGTATCCATTGCTATTGCAACACGATATTCCTTATGTCGATTTGGGCCGTCAGTTACTCGCTAAAGTACATCGTAATGTCTATTATCAATGGCTGGAGTTAGCCAAAGAAAAGCACGGCACCTGGGTTATAACCAGCGCTGGTGTTGAATTTATTGTGGCGCAACTCAGCGCAGAATAGGGCGCTGTGGTTTGCTGAAAATAGGGCCTTGCTATATCATGCGCAGCATTGTTGTTGTGGGAGCGAAAGCACCGTTATGAATGCACTTGTGGTCACTCTTGCCCAGATTAATTTGATTGTTGGCGCCATTAGCAAAAATACCCAGCAGGTGATTGATGTTATCGCCGCCCAAACTGATGCCGACCTGATTGTCTTTCCGGAATTAACCATCACCGGCTACCCGCCTGAAGATTTGCTATTACGCCATGATTTGTATCATCAGGTGCAGGTATCGCTTCAACGCATTGCTGCGGCGGCAACCCATTCAGCCATCATTATTGGCTACCCAGAGCGCGCTGACGGGGTGCTCTACAATAGCGCGGCGGTGTTGTATCAGGGCCAGGTATTGGCCAACTACCGTAAGCAACGGTTACCGCAGTATGGCGTATTCGATGAGCAACGCTATTTCAGCGCCGGCGACACGCCGTGCAGCTTTGAATTTCGCGGCCATCGCATTGGTTTGCTGATTTGTGAAGACATCTGGCATCCACAGCCGTTAGCCGCGCTCAGTGATTTGCAGGTTGACTGGGTGGTAGTGATCAACGCCTCACCTTTTGAGCGCAACAAGCGCAGCCAACGTTTACAGATGTTGCAACAGCGCAGCAGCGAGTGTCAGCGGCCGTTACTGTATTTAAATTTGGTCGGTGGCCAAGATGAGCTGGTGTTTGATGGCCGCTCCATGGTGCTCGATGGCAACGGCGATATTGCTGCCGAATTGCCCCACGTTGAGCCAAGTATATGTGCACTGCGGGTTACCAAAACTGGCGCGGTGAACTGGCTTAGCGGTGCGCAAGTGGCGGCGCAAAGTAGCGAGTTAAGCGAAATTCACGCGGCACTGGTGCTGAGTATTCGCGACTATGTGGTCAAGAATGGTTTTCAACGTGTGGCGCTGGGTTTGTCCGGCGGCATCGATTCGGCGCTGACGCTTGCGTTAGCGGTTGAAGCGGTTGGCGCTGCCAACGTTCATGCGGTGATGATGCCGTTTCATTACACCTCGAGTATGAGTGTCGATGACGCCCAAGCTCAAGCGCAGCGCCTTGGTGTGCACTATAGTTGTGTGCCTATTGCGCCTATTTACGATAGTTTGGTGACACAATTGTCGCCGTTATTGACTGTTGCTGATAGCCCCATTACCGACCAAAATCTACAAGCACGTAGTCGTGGCGTGGTGATTATGGCACTGTCTAATAGTACCGGCGCGTTGGTGCTCACTACCGGCAATAAAAGCGAACTAGCGGTGGGGTATTGCACCCTATACGGTGATATGTGCGGTGGTTTTGCGCCGTTAAAAGATGTGCCGAAAATGTTAGTATTCGAGCTGGCACGGTTTTGTAATCGGCACACCGAGGTGATTCCGGCGCGGGTTATCAGTCGTCCACCGTCGGCCGAGTTAGCGCCAGGGCAAACCGATCAAGATAACTTGCCCCAGTACCCAGTTTTAGATGAAATTGTTGAACGCTATGTTGAGCGCGACCAATCAGCCGCCGATATTGTTGCGGCAGGCTTTGCTCGCGAGCAGGTACAGCAAGTTATCCGGCTCATTGACTTGAGCGAATACAAACGCCGGCAAGGTGCGGTTGGTCCCAAAATAACCGCGCGTAATTTTGCCAAGGATAGACGCTATCCTATTACCAATCATTATCGCTATGAATTAGAACGGCAGTTAGCAAACGAGGCGCAAGATGAAAAAAATTGAGGCAATTATTAAGCCGTTTAAACTCGATGATGTGCGCGAAGCATTATCCGAGGTTGGTATCGCCGGTATGACGGTTTCTGAAGTGAAAGGTTTTGGCCGCCAAAAGGGGCATACAGAACTGTACCGTGGCGCTGAATATATGGTTGACTTCTTACCCAAAGTGAAGCTCGAGATCGTGGTCACCGATGACCAAGTTGAG
>CAYXGO010000048.1:0-6021 GCA_964464575.1 uncultured Pseudomonas sp.
CACGTCGTCTAAACCTGGTGTCCCTTGGGTCGCGTTCACGACCAATCAGCATGCGGCGAATTTCTGAGGTGCCGGCACCGATTTCGTATAATTTAGCATCACGTAGTAAGCGCCCAGTAGGGTACTCGTTAATATAACCATTACCACCGAGTAACTGAATGGCATCGAGTGCAAGTTGCGTGGCTAATTCGGCGGCATACAAAATCGCACCGGCGGCATCTTTGCGCGTGGTTTCGCCACGATCACAGGATTGCGCAACGGCGTACACATAAGCGCGCGCCGCATTAGTACGGGTATACATGTCGGCTAATTTACCTTGTACCAGCTGGAACTCGCCAATGGCTTTACCAAACTGCTTGCGGTCATGGGCATAGGGTACGCATACATCGAGACAGGCTTGCATGATGCCTAATGGGCCAGCAGCTAATACTGCGCGCTCGTAGTCGAGACCGCTCATCAGCACTTCCACGCCGTTATCGAGTTCGCCCAAGATGTTTTCAGCCGGCACTTCGCAGTCACGGAACACCAGTTCACAGGTATTCGAGCCACGCATGCCGAGTTTATCGAGCTTCTGCGCGGTGCTAAAACCAACAAAATCTTTCTCAATAATAAATGCAGTAATGCCACGCGAATTTTTCGCTGGACTGGTTTTGGCATAAACCACCAGTACGTCAGCATCCGGACCATTGGTGATCCACATTTTATTGCCGTTTAATACGTATACGTCGCCTTTCTTGTCCGCTCTCAGCTTCATACTGACCACGTCAGAACCGGCATTAGGCTCGCTCATGGCTAACGCGCCAACATGTTCGCCACTGCACAATTTCGGCAGGTATTTTTGTTTTTGCTGTTCGTTGCCATTGCGGGCAATTTGGTTGACACAGAGGTTAGAATGCGCGCCGTAGCTCAAGCCCACACTGGCTGAGGCGCGGCTGATTTCTTCCATCGCCACAACGTGTTCAAGATAACCCAAACCAGAGCCACCGTATTGTTCTGGTACGGTCATACCGAGCAGGCCTAATTCGCCCATTTTGCGCCATAAGTCGGCCGGAAATTCATTGCTGTGATCAATCTCGGCTGCGCGTGGGGCAATTTCCTCACGCGCGAAGGCATTGACACTGTCACGGATCATTTCTGCGGTTTCACCCAGGCCAAAGTTGAGCGAACTGAACTGCTGAATCATAACTACTCCTGCACACTAGATGGTGATTGACTGGTTGCTGCAGCGGCGCTGCTTTTGCTGGCTTCGATTTCGGCCAACTCATCACGACAGCGTTCTTCGAGATTGCTCAGCTCAACCAATAAAACTTTAATATCTTCAAGTTGTTGTTGCAGCGATAAGCGTTTATCGGCAATCAACTCCAAAACCGTGTAAAGCTGACGAGCACTACTATTTTCAAGGTCATAGAGATCAAACAAACGCTTCGTTTCGGCTAAAGAAAAGCCCAACCGCTTGCCACGCAAGATGAGTTTCAACCGCACTCGATCTTTATTGGTGTAGAGTCGTGTTTGCCCCTGCCGCGCAGGTGCCAGCAGACCTTGGTCTTCATAGAAGCGAATGCTGCGGGTGGTAATGTCAAATTCCCGTGCCAGATCGCCGATGCTGTAGGTTGTTTGCTTGTTCATTTGTGCTTGCATTGTGACTTGTGAGGGCGTTAAGCTTAATGCAAGTTGACGTTAACGTAAAGGTTAGAACGCTAGCCCCACAGGTTGAACTATTTTTGGAGGTTTTGTGAGTACATTTGATGCAGTGGTGATTGTTGCCGCTAAACGTACCCCAATGGGTGGTTTTCAGGGCAGTTTGGCACCTTTATCAGCACCTCAATTAGGTGCCGCGGCCATTCAAGCTGCTCTGGCGCAAAGCGGAATCGATGGTAGTGCAGTATCCGAAGTGATTATGGGCAATGTATTACCAGCAGGTTTAGGCCAAGCACCAGCACGTCAGGCAACTTTGCATGCTGGGCTGCCGCGCAGCGCCGGCGCCACCACCATTAACAAGGTTTGTGGCTCGGGCCTCAAGGCGGTGATGTTAGGCTTTGATTTGTTACGTTCTGGCAGTGCCAAGGTGGTGGTCGCCGGTGGTATGGAAAGTATGTCCAATGCCCCGTATATGCTGCCGCAAGCACGCACCGGCATGCGTATGGGCCATGGCCAAGTGCTTGATCACATGATGCTTGATGGCCTTGAAGATGCTTATGAAGGTAAAGCCATGGGCTGTTACGCGCAGGCTACCGCCGATGAGTATGGGCTGGGCCGCGAAGCCATGGATGATTTTGCACTGGCGTCATTGAGCCGCGCCAAAGCAGCTATCGCTGCGGGCAAATTTCAGGCCGAAATTACCCCGCTGACCATCAGCACCCGTAAGGGTGAGGTGGTCGTCAGTGAGGATGAACAACCGGGCAAAGCGATGCCGGAGAAAATCCCCGGCTTGCGCCCAGCGTTTGCCAAAGACGGTACCATCACCGCCGCCAACTCCAGCTCTATTTCTGATGGCGCCGCCGCGCTGGTCTTAATGCGTGAGAGCGATGCGCTGGCGCAGGGCTTAACCCCATTGGCACGTATTGTTGGCCATGCCACTCATTCACAAGCGCCGGCAGAATTTACCGTGGCACCAATTGGGGCCATGAACAAGTTGTTAGCCCAGCTTGGTTGGAGCACCGATCAGGTGGATCTGTGGGAAATCAACGAAGCCTTTGCCATGGTCACCATGTTAGCCATGCAACAACTGCAGTTAGAGCACAGTAAGGTCAACGTACATGGCGGCGCCTGTGCGCTGGGCCACCCAATTGGTGCCAGCGGCGCGCGGTTGCTAGTGACCTTGTTGTATGCGTTGCAGCAACAAGGTAAAAAGCGCGGTATCACGTCGTTGTGTATCGGCGGCGGTGAAGCCGTAGCGCTGGCAGTAGAACTGCTTTAACGACGGCTGGCGATGGCGATTGATAGCAGCAATATCGCGCTGCCAATCGCCAACCGCCACCAGTCAACCTGCTGACCCCAAAAGCTGAAATTGACCAGCAAGCCAGCCGGTATCAGCATGTTGTTCATAATGGCTAATTGTGCTGTATTGACGCGTTTACTGGCGAGGTTCCAAAGTAAATAGCCAAGCCCCGACGCGCCGACACCAAGCCAAACTAAAATAAACCATTGCAGGTTAGTGCTCGGTAGCTTATCAAAATCAGCAAATGCGAGCATTGCCAAGGCGCTAACGACACTGGCGCCGGCAAAGAATAAGGCAAAGATTTGCAGTTGCCGGCGTTCGTTACCTAATGGCAAGCGTTTATACAGCACTTGCCCGGCGGCAAAGCACAGGTTGGCGGCTTGAATCAGTAACAAGCCAAACCAAAATTGTTCACTAAGGTGATCGTAGCGGATCACCGCTGCGCCAACCACCGCCAGTGCAGCGGCAAACCACCAGCGCCCAGGCAGATGGCGGCGACCGCTCAATAGCTCGTCTACGAGGGTGACGTAGAGTGGGGTAAAGATAGTAAATAGCAGCACTTCGGCCACGCTCAGATACAGAAAGGCGTGGTACAAGAACAGGTACATTACGCCAATTTGCAGTGCACCAATAGCGGCCAGTTGCAGCTGTTGCCGCCAACTAAATTGGCTGAGGCGTAAAAATGGTGCGAGTACCGCCAAGGCTAAGATCATGCGGATAAACACTGCAATATAACCGTCGACCCGGCCAGCAAGAAACTCGCCAATTAACGAGAAGCTAGCGGCCCAAAGTGCGGTAACGAACCAAAGTAATGCCATGGCTTTATCCTAGCGCTTAGCCAGCAACGATTGTTGGCTGGCGCGGTAATGTTGCGGTGACATGCCCATGGTTTTCTTGAACAGTCGGGAAAAGTAATAAGGGTCGTCAAAGCCTAAACTGAGCGCAATCTGACGAATACTGTCGGTACTATTATCCAGTAATTGACAGGCTTGGCGTACTTTAAATTGATTTACGTAACGCATCGGGCTGGTGCCACAACTGGCTTTAAAGCGTTTACTGAAATGATAGGGCGATAAGCCGGCTACCGCTGCCAGTTCAGCTAGGCTCAAGTCACGGTGGCTATTGTCGTGAATGAAGCGTTCTAAGCGGGCAAAGTCAAAGTCTTTGGCAGTGTCTTGAATGGTCAAGCGCGGCAGCTCTAATAACAATCGTTGCAGCATACTGGCGGCGAGCAGTGCGTTGGTTAAATGGTCCGGCTGATGTTGCAGATTAAGCAAATCAGTCACTAACGGCAGCAGTTGTTTGCGGCCAGTTAAATTGAGCACTGGTTGGGCGTTGCTTAAGCCCAATAACGGCATAATTGCTGCCGCTGCGGCGCCGGCAAAATGCACCCAATAAATACTCCAGGGGTGCTCGCTACTGGCTTGATAGTGGTGACTGGTGCCAGCCGATAGTAATAGCAGTTGACCGGCCTGAATACGGCCTTTGGCATGGGCGGTGTGGTAATCGCCATGGCCTTGGTGACAAAAGATCAGCAAACTATCGGTGTGTTCGTGGCGTTGCACCGAATGCCCGGCGGCATTGCTGTAGTGACCATAGGACAACGGATATAAATGACGACTGAGCGGGTGCTCAGCGAGTTGCTGTAGCAACGCCAACGGCAGCACAATGCGTGAACTTCCGGCTGGTAGTGGCCAATTAGATGGTTGGCTCATGCTGGGTGTGGATACCTGTTGGTAGCGCAATTTTGTCCATTATAGGGGCAAAATCGTCAATGTTAAAGCGACTCAATACATGCTCTAATGTGGCTAATTGTCTAGGCATGGCGGCAATTGCTGTCAGCCATCAACCGAATGAACGAACACGAAGAGGTGGTTATGAAGAAGGTTCCATTATTTATTGGCGGCGAGTGGGTGCAATCGAAAACCGATCGTTGGATTGACGTGACCAATCCGGCCACCAACGAAGTGATAGCTCAAGCCCCAGTGGCTACTCAGGAAGAAATGCTGGCTGCGGTTGAAAGCGCCAAGCAAGCCTTTTTAACCTGGAAAGAAGTGGCGGTGCCCGAGCGGGCGCGGGTGATGATGCGCTATCAAGCCTTGCTGAAAGAGCATCACGACGAAATTGCTGAAATTTTAGCCAGTGAGACCGGTAAAACCTTTGACGATGCGAAAGGCGATGTTTGGCGCGGTATTGAAGTGGTTGAACACGCCGCTAACGTACCTTCGTTGTTAATGGGCGAAACCGTTGAAAACGTAGCCCGTGGTATTGATAGCTATAGCTACATTCAGCCACTGGGTGTGTGTGCCGGTATCACCCCATTTAACTTCCCAGCCATGATTCCATTGTGGATGTTCCCACTTGCTATTGCCTGCGGTAACACCTTTATTTTGAAGCCATCTGAACAAGACCCATTGACCCCAACACGGTTAGTGGAGTTATTCGAACAAGCCGGTGCGCCTAAAGGTGTGGTACAGGTGATTCATGGTGGCAAAGACCAAGTAGATTTCATTCTGGATAACCCAGATATCAAAGCGATCTCGTTCGTTGGTTCAGTGGCTGTGGGTCAGTATATCTACCGCCGTGGCACCGAGAATATGAAACGCGTACAAGCCTTTGCTGGCGCTAAGAACCATTGTGTGATCATGCCGGATGCCAACAAGAACCAAGTGATCAGCAACATGGTCGGAGCTTCTGTAGGTGCGGCTGGTCAGCGCTGTATGGCTATTTCAGTGGCGGTATTTGTCGGTAAATCAAAAGAGTGGATCCCCGAAATTGCTGAGGCCTTAGCTAAAGTGAAGCCAGGCGTGTGGAATGACAAAAATGCTGCCTACGGCCCAGTGATCAGCCCGCAGGCCAAGCAACGTATTGAGAATTTCATCACCCAAGGTGTCAATGAAGGTGCCAACTTATTGGTCGATGGCCGTAACTGCACAGTAGATGGCTACCCGAACGGTAACTGGGTGGGTCCAACCATGTTCAGCGGTGTGACCACAGACATGGAAATTTACAAAAACGAGATCTTCGGCCCTGTGTTGTGTGCCACTGAAGTTGACACGCTGGAAGACGCTTTACAATTAGTC
>CAYXGO010000048.1:6031-9633 GCA_964464575.1 uncultured Pseudomonas sp.
CCTGGACGAGGCGCTTGCCCTGATCAACGCCAACCCCTACGGTAACGGCACCTCGATCTTTACCGCCAGCGGTGCCGCGGCGCGTAAATATCAGCACGAAGTTGAAGTTGGTCAAGTGGGTATCAATATTCCAATTCCGGTACCATTGCCGTTCTTCTCATTTACCGGTTGGAAAGGCTCGTTTATGGGTGATTTACATGCCTATGGCAAGCAGGCGGTGCGTTTCTACAGCGAAACCAAAACCGTCACTGCCCGTTGGTTCGAGAGCGATATCGCCGATGCCAGCGGCCCGAATATGACCATTCATTTGAAATAATTGCGCAGCGAAAAGGTAAAGCAGCATGAACTTTAATCTGACCGATGACCAACAGGCTTTTGTCGATACCGCCAAGGCCTTCGCGGAGAAAGAGCTGGCCCCGTTTGCCGCAGAGTGGGATGAAACGGCTCATTTCCCCATTGAGGTGTTTCGTAAGGCCGGTGAACTCGGCTTTATGGGCATGTACACCCCAGAGGATGCTGGCGGCTTTGGTATGAGCCGACTGGACGCCGCGTTGATTTTTGAGCAATTGGCGATGGGCTGTACTGCCACCACGGCCATGATGACCATTCATAACATGGTGAGCTGGATGATTGGTGCGTTTGCCAAGCCTGAAGTGGTGGAGCAGTGGGTTCCAGAATTAGTGATGGGTACTAAGCTGGGTTCTTACTGCTTGACCGAGCCCGGTGCTGGTTCTGATGCCGCGAGTTTGCGCACCAGTGCGCGTCGTGATGGCGATGAGTATGTGTTAAATGGCTCAAAAATGTTTATCTCTGGCGCCGGTAGTACCGATGTATTGGTGGTGATGGCGCGTACTGGTGGGCCTGGCCCACGCGGTATCTCAGCTTTTGTGGTACCTGCTGATGCCCAAGGTATTCATTATGGCAAAAAAGAAGCCAAGATGGGCTGGAACGCCCAGCCAACCCGGCTGGTGACCTTTGAAGATGTGCGTATTCCTGCGGCCAACCTGCTCGGTGAAGAAGGCGAGGGCTTTAAATTTGCCATGATGGGCCTTGATGGCGGTCGTATCAATATTGCCGTGTGCTCAGTAGGTACCGCCCAAGCGGCACTCAATACCGCCCGTGACTACATGCGCGAACGCCAGCAATTTGGTAAGCCGTTAGCGCAATTTCAAGCGTTGGAATTCAAGCTAGCTGATATGGCCACCGAATTAGTGGCCGCGCGGCAAATGGTGCGTTTAGCGGCGTTCAAAGTTGATAACGACGATGCCGATAAGACCACTTATTGTGCCATGGCGAAACGCTTTGCCACCGACGTTGGTTTTACCGTGTGTAATGAAGCGCTGCAAATACATGGTGGTTACGGCTACATCAAAGAGTATCCATTAGAACGCCATGTGCGTGATGTGCGGGTGCACCAGATTCTCGAAGGCACCAACGAAATCATGCGAGTTATCATTGGTCGACGGTTATTGGCCGATATGGACCGTGACATCTTATAAGCCATTGCACAGGAGTTGAGGCATGACCGCTGTTGTCGAATTTGAACACTTAACCACGGCTCACGGCCAACGCATTGGCGTGGCGCGGCTCAATTCAGAAAAATCGCTCAACGCACTGAGCTTGGACATGATCCAGTTGTTACAACCGCAACTTGATGCCTGGGCCAGTGACGAGAGTATTGTTGCCGTGTGGTTAGAGGGCGCCGGTGAAAAGGCCTTTTGTGCCGGTGGTGATATTGTTGCCATGTACCAAGCCATGGTAGCGAAGCCAGGCACTTTAGTGGATGAAGTAGCGGACTTTTTTAGCCAAGAATATCGTCTCGATTACACTATTCATAGCTACCCCAAACCGTTCGTGGTGTGGGGTCATGGCATTGTTATGGGCGGCGGCATGGGGCTAATGAACGGTGGTAGCCACCGTATCGTCACCGAACGCACCCTAATGGCGATGCCAGAAGTGACTATCGGCTTGTACCCCGATGTTGGCGCCACGCATTTTCTTAGCAAGATGCCCAGTGGCTGTGGGCTCTATTTGGGCCTCACCGGCGCGCACATGAACGCCAGTGATGCGTTGTTTTTAGGCTTAGCGGATCATTTTGCCAGCAGTCAGCGCAAAGCCGAATTATTGGCGGGTTTACAGCAATTGGAATGGCAGCAACATGCCGATGCTGATCGCCAGCTAGTCAGCAACTACTTGGCGCAAATTTCTCAAGCCGATCAATCATTACAGCCGGCCAGCCCAGTGCAGCAGCACCTTGCGCATATTCAGCAGTTAACCTCGGGCCAGTCACTGGTGGATGTAGTAGAGCGAATTAGCAGCGATAGTAGCGATGACAAATGGCTTCAGCGCGCGGCACAAACGCTGCGTCAGGGCTGCCCTATGACTGCACACATTGTTTGGAATCAACTCCAGCATGGTGCTGATTTAAGCCTTGCCGATTGTTTCCGGCTCGAGTTAACGCTGTCGGTGGCATGCGCTACGCGTGGTGATTTTGTTGAAGGCATTCGGGCGTTATTGATTGATAAAGATAAACAGCCGCGGTGGCAACACGCTGCGGTCGCCGACATTGACGAAGAAGATGTCGATGATTTCTTTATCTCACCATGGCCGTTCGGGCAGCACCCATTGCGCGACTTATAACAGCCGAAATTGTTCGTGGAGACTATCATGGCAACGATTGGATTTATTGGATTAGGAAATATGGGTGGGCCAATGGCCGCCAACTTAGCCAAAGCTGGCCATCAGGTGCGGGTGTTCGACCTGGTACCAGCCGCGCTCGAAGCAGCGCAGCAAGCCGGTTGTGAGGCGGCAGAATCAGCCACCGCAGCGGCCACCGGTGCCGAGTTTGTCATCACCATGCTACCCGCTGATGCCCATGTGCACGGCGTATATCTGGGTGAGCAAGGCCTGTATAATGTTGTTAACAAAGACTGTTTAGCTATTGATTGCAGCACTATTAGTGCCGAAATGGCACGGAAGGTAGCGAGCGAACTAAACGCTCACGGGATTGCCTTTATTGACGCGCCGGTATCTGGTGGGGTGGCCGGTGCGCAAGCCGGCACTTTGTCATTTATGTGCGGCGGCAACGAAGCCGACGTAGAACGCGCGCGGCCATTACTACAGCAAATGGGCAAGAATATTTTCCGCGCTGGCGACAGTGGCGCGGGGCAAGTCGCCAAAATGTGCAATAACATGCTGCTGTCGGTATTGATGGTAGGCACCTCAGAAGCTCTGCAGTTGGGCGTTGCGCATGGTTTAGACCCGCAGGTGCTATCACAGATCATGCTACAAAGTTCAGGCCGTAACTGGACTTTAGAAGTATATAATCCATGCCCTGGGGTGATGGATAATAGCCCAGCTAGCCGTGGTTATAGTGGCGGCTTTATGGTTGATTTGATGAGCAAAGATCTCGGCTTAGCACAGCGCGCTGCGGTTGCTAGCGGGGCCAGTACCCCGATGGGTGCGTTAACCCACAACCTCTATCGCGCGTGGTCACAATTGGGCCATGGTAAAGAAGATTTTTCGAGTATTTTTAATTACTTGAAACCACAAATTAAGTAACGGAAAAGAGCATGCAAATAGCTGACAGTACGATTGTTATC
>CAYXGO010000049.1:0-9594 GCA_964464575.1 uncultured Pseudomonas sp.
CAAGGTGGCCGAGTAGTCACTACCGTTGCGGCCTAAAATCAACGAGCGGCCGCCTGGGTCACGGCAAATAAAACCGGTCACAATAAAGCGGGTACCGGCATGGGCACCGATGCGGTTCAGCAAGCCCACGCGTGATTCAGCCACATGAATTTGCGGCTCGGGAGCATCATCGGCAATTAAGAAGCTACGAGCATCAATATAATCGGCGGCGGTACCTTGTTGTTGCAGCAAGTGTGCTAACAGCCGCGCCGACCACAGCTCGCCGTATGATAGCAACTCCGGTTTGTGGTCAATTTGTTCATCACCACGCAGCCAGCCATACCACCGCACAAAGTCCTGTTTGGACAGCGCCATCACCTGCTGTTGAAAGTCACCGGTAAGCAAATCGTCAATCAGCCCTTGCTGGTACTTCTCAAGTTGTTTGAGCAGTACTTCAGCAATGCCAAGGTCGTCATTCTGTTTGGCCTCAATGATAGCCAAAATGCGGTTGGTGGTGTCACCTGCAGCGGATACCACGACCAGGTCGCTGGCGCCGGCGTAATCGGTGACAATACGTGCCACCCGACGGTAACAATAGGCATCAGCAAGGCTGCTGCCACCAAACTTATGGACTTGTACGGTATCTGCTACCGTAGCGATTTGCTCTGGGGTTACGGTCACCTCAACGGTCATGATGCGTGTGCGTTCTCCTTGTGGTAAGTGGCATCAACAGCGATAATTATACACAACCAGTGACGAGATTCTTTAAATTTCATGGAGCCCAATGCGCCTCGATAAATATATTTGCGATTGCACCGGGCTGACCCGCAGCCAAGCGGGTAAATTAATCCGCCAGCGCGCTATTGTGGTAAACGGTGAGGTGGCCAAGCAAGCGGCCATGAAACTCAGTGCTGGCGATGAAGTACAGCTTGATGGCGAGGTCATCAGCCCAATCGGTTTGCGCTATTTAGTGATGAATAAGCCAGAAGGCTACGTGTGCGGTTTAGATGATCCGCACCATCCGGCAGTGTTTACCCTGTTGGATGAGCCGGCAGCAGAGAAAATTCACAGTGTCGGGCGGCTCGATGTAGATACCACCGGTTTATTGTTACTGACCGATGATGGCAAATGGTCGCATCGTATCAGCTCGCCACGCCATCACATTGCCAAGACCTACCGGGTGTGGACCGCTGATGCCATTAGCGAGGATGCCACCGCGCGTTTTGCCGAAGGCGTGGTATTGCGTGATGAGCCCAGCGCTACCAAGCCGGCACAACTTGAAATGGTAGATACCCACGAGGCCTTGCTGACTATTCATGAAGGCCGCTATCACCAAGTCAAACGCATGTTTGCTGCGTTAGGGAATCGCGTTGAGCGCCTACATCGTGAGCGCATTGGTCAGCTGCAACTACCTGCCGATTTAGAACTCGGCGACTATCGGCCGCTCACTGACGCCGAGTTGGCGGCGGTGTTTATCGGCAATGATTAGCAATGAAGACGCATAGCTGTCTATACGGATAAAGTTGACTGTGCCGCTGAGGCTAGTAGAATTCATCACAATCAGCAGGGTTTTTAGCCGCGTGAAGCGTAAGAAGGGTGCAGCATGAAGTGGGATGGCGAATACATTTATCCGTATGTTGAGCATGGTCAAAAGAGTGAGCGCGTGAAGAAAATCACCGTATCCATTCCTACCCGTGTGCTCAAAGTTCTGACTGACGAACGCACCCGACGCCAAGTGAAGAACCTACGTCACGCCACCAATAGCGAATTATTGTGTGAAGCGTTTTTGCATGCCTTCACCGGCCAGCCGCTGCCGACCGATGATGACTTGCGCAAAGATAACCCGCAGCGCATACCTGCTTCAGTGCGTGAGGAGCTCGAGCGCCGCGGCTTAGCGTTACCGACGCTCGAGTCTGACGACGATTTTTAACGTCAGTTTTAGCGCGATTTTTAGAGAAAATACTCCAGCGCGATCTCGTCACAATTATGCTTTTTCGGGCATATTTCGCAGTCTTTCATGACTTTTTCCGGTAACTTTTCTTTCACCGTGAGGCGGAAGTTCAAGCGCCCGAAAAATTCTGGTACGCGGGTTAGCACGATGGTTCGGGTAATACCCAGTTCACGTGCTTTCCACAGTAACCATGCCACTAATTCTGCGCCTAAGCCTTTGCCCTGCGCTTTAGGGAACAGCCCCAGCGAGCGAATTTCAGCAAGCCCGGTGCTATACACATACAGTGCCGCGCAACCCACCACTTCATCATCAATTTCTGCCACCGCAAAGCCATGAATGGCCTGCATGATGTCAGCTTTGTTGCGTGGCAGGTTTTCGCCTTGCTCGGCCCAATAGGCAATCAGCTCACAGATTTTATCGACATCACTCAAGCGTGCTTGGCGAACGTGTTTGCTTGCGGCTTCGGCGGCATGCAACCAGTCTTGCGCATGTTTAAGGGCAATTTTCACAGCAGCCGGTGCAGTACCGCCTAAGGCCGTACGTTTGTTAAGGCCATAGCGCAGCTCTAACACCGGGTAGACATCGTCGGCAATCAAATCATTCACCGCTTGAAAATCCGCCAAGGGTAACTGCTCCAGCGGCAGCCCTAGTTGCTGCGCTTTGACCACCAGCTCACCGGTAATATGGTGGGCATCACGGAAGGGAATGCCCTTGCTGACTAAGTAATCAGCTAATTCGGTGGCGTTGCTGTAGCCCATAGCCGCTTGCTTTTCTGCATGTGCTACGTTGACCGTCAGCTCCGGAATCGCAAACGCTGTCATGGCTAGGCACTGCTGATAAGTGTGCAGTGCATCAAACAAGCCGACTTTGTCTTCTTGCATGTCTTTATTGTACGCCAGCGGCAAGCCTTTCAAAGTGGTTTGTAAGGCGTGCTGATGACCCAGAACACGGCCAGTTTTACCGCGTAATAGCTCAAACAGGTCAGGGTTTTTCTTCTGTGGCATCAGCGATGAGCCACTACTGATCTTGTCGCTCATGCTAAAACAGCCCGATTCACCGGAACAATAGAAGATCACATCTTCGGCTAAACGCGACAAATGCAGCATGCCATTGGCTGCGGCATTGAGTAGATCCAAGGCAAAATCACGGTCAGATACAGCATCTAAGCTGTTTTCTGCTGCTGCACGGAAGCCCAACTCATGGGCCAGCGCTTGCCGGTCAATACTGGCGGTGGTGCCTGCCAGCGCACCGCTGCCTAGCGGGCTGACATCGAGGCGCTTGAGTGCTTCGCGCAGACGGCTGACATCGCGTTGTAGCATGTTCACATAAGCCAGAGCCCAATGCCCGGCCACAATCGGCTGGGCACGCTGCAAGTGGGTGTAGCCCGGCAGCAAGGTTTGTTGATGGTGCTCGGCAAACTGCAACAGCGCTTGCACAACAGCTAAATTGGTGGTGACCAATTGCTGGGCAAAGGTTTTGCAGAATAGCCGTAAATCGGTGGCCACTAAATCATTGCGGCTGCGCCCGGTGTGTAATTTCTTCGCCGTTGCACCAATTTTTTCGATCAGCTGTGCTTCCACCCAACTGTGGATATCTTCTTCCTGCGTTTGCAGCGGCAATTGTGGATTCTTAGCCACTGCTGCGGCCAGCTCACCCAACGCGGTTTGTAACTGTTGATTTTCTTCAACGCTCAGCAATTGTGCTTGCAACAGCGCTTGCGCCCAAGCTTTAGAGGCCTGGATATCAAACGGCGCAAGCACATAATCGAAGCTCAGCGAGTCGTTAAATTGTTTGAACTCAGCGGCGCTTGGCTCGCTGAAACGTCCACCCCATAAACTCATTTAGGCGTCTCCACCATGGTTGTCGTTGCCACCGGCTTGGTGCAGCGCACGGATCCGTGCGGCCAAGCTGTATAACCGAATGAAGCCTTCGGCGTGCTGCTGGTTGTATACTTCGTCTTCGTCAAAGGTGGCGAAAGCGTTGGAATACAGGCTGTTCGGACTGCGCCGTTGGGTCACAGTTACATTGCCTTTGTAAAGCTTCACTACCACATCACCGGTTAACGGCTCGGCGATACTATTGACTGCTGCCACCATGGCCTCGCGCAGTGGGGTGAACCAGCGTCCGTCATAAATGAGTTGGGCAAACTCATGCCCTAGGCGTAGGCGATAATCCAACACGCTGCGGTCCAGTACTAAACTTTCCAAACCTTGCAGCGCAGCTAATAGCACTGCGCCGGCTGGAGTCTCATAGCAACCACGCGACTTCATGCCTACTAAACGGTTTTCCACCATATCAAGGCGGCCAACACCATGGGCACCAGCAATACCATTAAGTAGCGCAATGGCATCAGCAAATTTATGCTGCTCACCGTTGATGGCACTGAGCTCGCCGTGGCTAAAGCTTAGCTGCAGATACTCAGGTTTGTCAGGCGCGGTTTCTGGCGATGCAGTCCACGTCCAAACTTGTTCCGACGGCTCGTTCCAAGGGTTTTCGAGTTCACCACCTTCGGTCGAAATGTGCCATAAGTTGGCGTCACGACTGTAAATTTTGGTAGCAGAAGCGCTGGTTGGGATATTGCGCTCAGCCAAGTAAGCCAGCAACTGCGGACGTGAACGCATGGTCCATTCGCGCCATGGGGCAATGACGGTCAACTGTGGTGCTAAGGCGGCAAAGCATGATTCAAAACGTACTTGGTCGTTACCCTTGCCGGTACAGCCATGCGCCAGTGCATCAGCACCAACGGCTAACGCACATTCAACCTGCGCTTGGGCGATAATCGGCCGCGCTAAAGCGGTACCTAACAAGTACTGACCTTCGTAAATGGCGCCGGCTTTGAGCGCCGGGACAATCACTTCTTGCGCAAATTTATCTTTCAAGTCAGCGATATAGCAGCTGCTGGCCCCTGAGGCGATAGCCTTAGCTTCAACCCCGGCTAATTCGTCATCACCCTGACCGACGTCGGCAACAAAGGCGACCACTTCGCAGTCATAATTTTCTTTCAGCCACGGCACAATCGCTGAGGTATCAAGACCACCAGAATAGGCGAGGACAACTTTCTTAACAGACTTATTCATGGCTGGCTCCTTGTAACAGCTGAACTAAAATGGCGTTTTGGGCATGCATGCGGTTTTCCGCCTGCTGCAGAATCAATGATTGCGGACCATCGAGCACTTCAGTGGTGACTTCGCGACCGCGGTAAGCCGGTAAACAATGCATGAAAAACTTAGCGTTCAAGCGCTTCATCAGTTCACAATTGACTTGGTACGGCGCGAAATCATGCATCACTTGATTGTTGTCACGCTCTTGCCCCATCGAAAACCAGGTGTCGGTATAAATAGCATCGGTTTGTTGCAGTGCGGTTAAATCGTGCGTGACGGTGATGGTGGCACCGGTTTGCGCGGCAATTTGCTGGGTCTGCGCCACTACTGCAGGGTCGGGCTCATAACCGACCGGGGTGACCACTTGCATGGCCATACCCATCTGCGCGGCGCCCAACATCAGCGAATGACAGACGTTGTTGCCATCACCAACCCAAGTCAAATGCGCGTGCGCTAAATCACCAAGCTGCTCTTGCAGAGTCAGTAAATCAGCCATGGCTTGGCAGGGATGATCAATGTCACTCAGGGCGTTAATGACAGGCTTGGGTGAAGCTGCGGCCAGTTCAGTCAGGGTATCTTGGCTAAATACCCGCGCCACTATGGCGTCGTGCCACAGTGCTAGGTTGGCTCCCACATCTTTAGCTGGCTCGCGCACGCCCATTAAATTGGCGGCATCAAGGTAAATACTGTGACCGCCCAAACGGTTAATGCCCGCGGCAAAGCTGGCACGGGTGCGCAGCGACGGTTTTTCAAATAGCAAGGCAATGCTTTTACCCGCAAGAGCTTGTGACCACGCCGCTGGGCGTTGCTTGATAGTGTGCGCCAGTTGCAGTAACTCGGCGGTTTGTGAGGGGGCTAAATCACCCATCAACAAAAAATCTTTCATGTCATGTATCCAATAATCGAGAGTAAATGAGTGTTGGCGAGTTACACGCTAATGCGGGTTCCGGCCGCTTCACCCTTAGCCAAACGGGTGAGTGCGTTGGCATCTTGCCAGCCGGCTACCGCGATGCTTCGTCGCGATGCGTGAGCGGCTTTGAGCGCCGCTTCGAGTTTGACTTGCATGCCATCGCGAACGGTGCCATCAGCAATCAAGGCTGCGGCTTGGTCGGCGTGGATGTGTTCGAGAAGTTGTCCGTGTTGATCAAGAATACCGGGGACGTCGGTTAATAAAATCAAATCGGCATGTAAAAGTTGCGCAATACTGGCGGCAGCCAAATCAGCATTGACGTTTAAGCGCTCACCGCTGGCGCTGACACCCACGGAACTTATCACCGGCACAAAACCCTGGTCGATCAGTTGCTCGAGCAGTTTGCTATCATAGGGCTGCGGGATACCTACGGCGCCACGCGCTGTATCGACTTGGCAGCGCACACTATGGCCGGCAAATAAGGTCAAACCTACAGCATTGAGGCCATGTAACTGCGCTTGCGCACACAGTTGTGAATTCACATCACCGGCTAATACCCCGGCAACAATAGGAATATGGCTGGTCGGCGTAATGCGTTGCCCGGCGGATTTAATACTTTGCTGGCCTAATTGTTCCAACAGCTGCTGCACTTGGTCGCCACCGCCGTGCACTAGCACCAACGCACGTATGACGGCCAGCTTGCTGATGATGCGCAGCAGATGCTGCAGGCTGTGTTGGTCGGTGAGCACTTTACCGCCGAGTTTAATGACCAATGGCGTACTCATACGATACCCCCGGTCAAGCCCAGCCCTTGCGCACTCGGTAGCCCAAAATACTGGTTAGCTAATTGCACGGCTTGGGCCGCAGCACCTTTCAATAAGTTATCAATGGCGGCACAAATGATCAGTTGCTGGCCCGCATGCTGCCAATGAATATCGCAAAATGGCGTGCCCGCCACTTGCGCCACACTAGGTGGCTTATCACACAAGCGTACTAACGGCTGATCCGCGTAGGCATGCTGATAAGCCTGGGCGATATGAGCGGCATTAACCCGCTCTGCCAGTTGCACATAAATAGTCGCCAAAATACCGCGTTTAAAATTACCTAAATGGGGCACAAACAGTACCTCACGGCCTACCGCTTGGCTGATTTCAGGCTGATGGCGGTGATTGGCAACACCATAGGCCTGCAAGCTCACCTCGCAAAAGCTGGTATGGGCATGGGCTTTACGGCCAGCACCAGACACACCGCTGACGGCATTGATGATCGGTGTGCACTGCTCAGTCAACAGCGGCATCAGCGGTTTCAGCGCGAGACTTGCGACAGTGGGGTAACAGCCCGGCACCGCAATCAGCGGCTCGTTACCCTGCAATTGCGTCCACTCAGCCAGGCCATAGGGCACCGCTTGTGGCAGTTGTGGTTGGGCAAAACCATAGGTTTGTTGGTGCAGGGCAGCATCGTGCAAACGAAACGCACCGGATAAGTCAAACACCACCAAACCAGCCGCAATCAATAGTGGTGCTAGTTCGGCACTGGCCTCATGAGGCAGCGCTAAAAAAACCACCCGCACTTGCTGCGCTAATTGATTGAGCAAGCTCGGGTGCCAAGGTTGCAGGGTTAAATCAAGCCGTCCAGCCAAAGCTGGATACAAGCTAGCTAGCGATTCTTCCTCGCGTGCGCTGGATGAAAAAATATGGCTGAGGTGAAATTGTGGATGATTATGCAGTAACCATACCAGCTCGACACCGCTATATCCTGAGGCGCCAAAAACAGCACAAGACAGCTTGCCATCAGATTGCTCTGATGACTTATTTGTCGATGTCTGCAGTAGTAAATCAGCGGTCATAAATCGGGTCGTTCCGTCAGCATTAAAAAAAGCGCTTTACAGCGCTATGAATGACGCGATTATATTGAATATAAATTCATAAAACAAGCATAAATATATTTAATTATCATTAGTCGCTATCATTAGCTAAGCTAGAGTTGAACAGGTTGTAAGAGGAAGGACACCATGGCCGCAAGTGACAATCGTTTCACCCCCGTACAGCCGCCGAGCGACAGCGAGTTGGCAGTATTTGAGGGTTTGCACGTTCTGGTTTGTGAAGATAACCATGTCAGCCAGTTAGTGATTCGTCACATGCTCACGAGTGTGGGTGCTGAGTGCGTTATTGTCGGTGACGGTGAAGATGCTGTGCGGCAATTTGCCTACATCGAGTTTGATCTAATTATCATGGATGCGATGATGCCGAAAATGGATGGTAGTCGTGCTATTGCGGTATTACGTGATATTGAGCGGCGCGAGGGGCGCAAACGCGTGCCGTTGCTGATGCTCACCGCTGACTCGGTGGGTGTTGCTCGTGGCCGTTATGACGGTGATGGTGTCGATGGTTTTATGACTAAGCCATTTACCCGTAACGAGTTATTATCTATGTTGATTCGCTTACTGGCGGAGCGTCAACCGTCAGCGTAAAGGTTGAGCCTTCACCGGGTCGGCTTGAGCATAGTAAATCTCCCCCCATCAAGCGTGCCAACTGCCGTGAAATAGTCAGCCCTAAACCGGTGCCACCAAACGCTTTGGTGGTGGATGAATCGGCTTGCTCGAAGGGTTCAAAAATCGCATCAATACGATCGCTAGAAATACCAATACCCGAATCGGTGATGCTGATCGATAGCATCGGCGCACGGTAATCTAGTTTAACCTCAATCAACCCCTGTACGGTGAACTTAATCGCATTACTGAGCAGGTTATCGATAATCTGCCTTAATCGTGTTTGATCTACCAAGACGTGCTCTGGCAACTCTGCGCTACTTAGGCGAATCGTTAAGCCACTCCCTGCGGTGCGATTTTGGTAACTCGCAATCAACGGCTCAACGAAGGCTAAAACCGCTGTCGGCACCGGTTGCAACGGTAGTTTACCTGCCTCAGTTTTGGCGAAATCAAGAATATCATCGACGATACTTAGTAAGTGCCGGCCCGATTGCTCGATCAGCTCTAATTTGTCGTGGAATTGCTCAGCGCTTGGGTCGGCGAGCAAAATTTCCGTCAGCCCTAATACGCCATGCAATGGAGTGCGTACTTCATGACTCATATTGGCCAAGAATTGCGATTTTACATTACTTGCGGCACTGGCCGAGTGCAGGGCAATTTCAAGCTGCTCGGTGCGCTCTTGCACACGCTCTTCTAACAGGTCGTTGGCTTGCTGTAAGCGTTTGTTTAACTCACTGTTCATGCTGTTACTTTGGCGCAGGTCGGTTAAGGTATCGCGTAACCTATTGGTGAAATTACTAAAACTTTGCTGCAGCTCAGAGAGTTCATGTACGTAGCGGGTCGTGCCGGTGTGGGTGAGTCCGGATAGGTTACCGAGATCATGGTGATTATGCAGTTTTTCGACCAACTCCGCGATAGGGCGAGTGAGTGAATTGGTGAGTCTAAAAATCGCCATAATACTCAGCATAGCAAGCCCAGCTAAGAGCACGATAGAGCCGAGCAAATACTCGCCAAGACTCTCTTCATAGCTATCCATCGACCCCGCTACGGTGATCAACCACTCTTTTTGTGACATTAGCTGCCGCTCGATGATAAAACCATGGACGCCCTCGGCACTATTCATCATTAAACTGCTTTGATCAGTTGTAAGCAGCGCTGAACCGCT
>CAYXGO010000050.1:0-5795 GCA_964464575.1 uncultured Pseudomonas sp.
TGGAGCAAAAATTGGCCGGCGTTTCTTTATCGATCATGGTATGGGTGTGGTTATTGGTGAAACCGCTGAAATTGGCGACGATGTCACTATTTATCATGGTGTGACCTTGGGGGGTACCAGTTGGGCTAAAGGCAAACGTCACCCGACCTTGGGTAATGGCGTGGTGATTGGTGCCGGCGCTAAGGTGCTTGGGCCAATAGAGGTGGGTGACCATGCGCGTATTGGGTCCAACGCGGTGGTGGTGAAATCGGTACCGGCAGCGACTACGGTCACCGGCATTCCTGCGCGCGTTGTGCGCTCTCCGCAGGATCATGAGGCGAGCGCACGACGCGCGGCGATGGCGAAAGAGTACGGTTTCGATGCTTATGCGATAGCTGCTGACAATCCTGACCCCGTAGCAACCGCTATTGGTCGCATGCTAGACCACGTGCATGTACTGGATCAGAAAGTGGCTGATTTGTGCAAAGCGGTGAATCACTTGGGGGGCAATGTCTGCGATGAAATTCCGCAGGTCACCATTGAAGACGAAGATATTATTAGTGCTGAGAAGCAAGCTGCAGCTGAACGGTCTCAGCAACAGTAAGTATCGTTTAGGTATAAAAAAAGCCGCTCATGGAGCGGCTTTTTTGTAACGCGAAACCTAAATTACATAGGTACTACGTTAGAAGCTTGTGGGCCTTTTGGACCTTGTTCAATAGTGAACTGAACTTTTTGGCCTTCAGCTAAGGTTTTGAAACCGTCTGATTGGATAGCAGAGAAGTGAACGAATACGTCAGCGCCTTGCTCTTGCTCGATGAAACCGAAGCCTTTAGCTTCGTTAAAGAATTTTACTTTACCAGTTACAGTTGCCATGCTTGAAATCCTCGTAGTGCATGTAAAAAATCAGGGTATTGCTAATAAAAATACGTGTATTCCTTGGGACTTACAAAACGAGGTACAGCAATAGACTTCGTAACAGGCCACAATCAGACAGCCGAATTTTTCTAGCGGTGGTCAGTATACGCTCAATCTAAACCCTGTCAAATAAACTTTTCTGAAGGATGACACGGGGTTAGCGCTCAACTACAGTGCGCGCAGCCAATTCTTGCTGATTTGCTTAAATTGCGCAGTGGCGGAATTGTGTAACCATTCAAACGCGACCATCTCGCTAGTTACCCGTTGAATGCCGAGCGCAGAGAGCCGTTGTAACGCCGCTTGTTTGTCGCTGGCGCGGCGCGACCCACATCCATCTTCAACGATAAACACGTGATATCCAGCCGCCTGCAATTCAACGGCAGTTTGCAGCACACAGACATGGGTTTCCATGCCGCAGATGACGATCTGTGGCTTGCCCAACTGCGCAAGGGTGGTGACGAAATCACCTTCTTGCATGGCACTGAAGTGGCTTTTTTGTAGTACCGTAGCCTGGTCGACAATGGCTTTTAGCTCGCTGACGGTATGCCCAAGTCCGCGCGGGTATTGTTCGGTGATCAGCCGGGGTATAGACAGCTCAGCAGCAATTTCGGCCAGCCATTTAATGCGAGCTACAGTAGCAGTGCCTTGATCAATCACCTGTGCGAGATTGCCCTGCACATCGATAATCACTAAAGCACTCAATTTGGCTTGTACAAGCATATCGTCGTCCTTCTACAGCGAATGTATCAACGCCAGTGTGCCGTAAAAATATCCTGCAGGTAAAGGTGGTTTGCCATCTGGTCAGAAGCGAACTTTCAGGGTACAGTGTGAAGTAATTGTTTACTTGGATAGCGACCATGGATTCGATCGGAACCGCCCCTCTATCAACTCACGTTAATCTTTGGCAACACTTTCGTTTGCTTGCCATGCGCATGATTTATTTCGGCGTCGCTTTGGTGTTATTACTGATTACCGTATTAAAAGGCTTTGAGCACAAGTGGTTGCATAGTTCGGCGGTATTGTTGGTTGCGCTAGGATTCTTAGCGATTGGCATATTCTATCGGCAGCGGCTAGCGCCACAGTGGATTAACTTTATTTGTATTGTATCGCTTGGAGTGCTGGCAAGTTTAGCCATGAAATCAAGCGGTATAGCCGGGGTTTATTGGATGTACCCGATCCTGGCGATGGTATTCTTCATGTTCGACAAAGCAATATTTGTGCTGGTGATTATGCTGATTTATGCGGCTTTTGCAGCGGTGATGTATCAGTTTTTACCGTTCGAATATGCCTGGCAAATCGCTATCTCCATGCTGGTGCTGATTGGTGTTGGCACGGTATTTTTAGTGATGATGGCGGGCATGCAACGCAATCTCATTCAAGCCAATGCTACCGATACCCTCACTGGCTGTTATCACCGCGATTATCTTGAACAAATATTAGCTCAGCAGATCACCCGGAATGAGCGCTTGGAACGGCCATTAAGCGTGATTCAATTCGATTTGGATGGGTTCAAACTGGTCAACGATAAGTATGGCTACATGTTCGGTGATCGCGTGCTACAAGAAACTGCTGCCCGTATTAAGCGCGTGGTGCGCGACACCGATATCATTGTGCGTAGTAATGGTGCGCAGTTCAGTATCATCATGCCAGACACGCCGTTAAAGTTAGCTGCAGAAATTGGTAGTGATGTACTCAATCGCATTCGTCATGAGCCGTTTATGGTAAAAACCATGATGACCACCATCACCGCTAGTGCTGGTATTTCCCAGCATAAAGTGGGCAACAACTGGCAAGATCTGGTTGAAGCGGTAGATACCGCTATGGACCGAGCGAAGAGTCAAGGTCGCAATCGGCTGAAAGTTGCGCAATAAATTTGCACCATAACCCCGCTCTGGCTACAATTCGCACCTTTCTCAAAGGAGCAGCAGCGCATGACCCCAGTTCTCATTTTAATGGGCTCACAATCTGACTGGCCGGTGATGCAACATGCGGCCACAATGTTAAACGATTTAGGCGTGCCGTGGCAGGCGCGTGTGGTCTCCGCGCACCGAACTCCCGATTTACTGCAAAGCACCATGCAACAGGCTGAGCGCGACGCTGTGCCGGTGGTCATTGCAGGTGCCGGTGGTGCCGCTCATTTACCCGGGATGCTGGCGGCATTCACTGCCATACCAGTGCTTGGTGTGCCAGTATCGAGTAAGCAATTAAAAGGCCTTGATAGCCTATTATCTATTGTGCAGATGCCTAAAGGCGTAGCTGTTGGCACCTTGGCTATTGGCGAAGCTGGCGCGGCTAACGCCGGCCTGTTAGCAGCGCAAATCATTGGCGTGACTGATGCGGCTGTGCGTCAGCGCGTACAAGCGTTTCGCGCTGCTCAGCGAGAGCACGTCATGAACGGCCCTAGCTTGGAACTGCCGCAATGAAGATTTTGTTCAGTGGCGACGGGCAACTTGGACAAATGTTGGGTGCCAGCGCCATACAACATGGTCACGAATGCTTGCTGTACAGCACCCGTAGCCAGCAAGTAAAGCCGTTGTCGGCGCAACTACCATTAGCCATGACGCTCGCCGAAGCGATTGACTGGGCTGATGTGGTGAGCTGGGAACATGAAGATATTCCTGCTGAGGTGATGACCTTGGCGCAACACAAATTCCTGATGGACCCAGCGCGAATTCAGCGCTTGACTGACCGACGTGCCGAGAAAAAGTTATTTGATGATTGCCGTGTACCAACCTCACCATGGCAAAGTTATCAATCTGTCGTTGAGCTCGAGCAATTGCTACAGCGCAGCCCGCATGATTTGGTGCTGAAAGCGGCGCGTGGTGGTTATGATGGTAAAGGTCAATGGCGCTTCCGCAGCGGCGATGACGCTGTTGCACTGGCTGCAGAAGCGGGGCAACAGGCCGGTATTGCCGAGCAGTTGATTGCGTTTGACCATGAAGTATCGCTGGTGGGCGCGCGCGGTAAAGACGGCAGCATGGTGTGTTATCCGTTGATCACCAATGTCCATAGGCAGGGTATTCTGAGCTACAGCGTAGCGGGAGCCACAGCTATACCAGCGGCTTTACAACAAGAGGCAGAGCGCTGCTTCCAGGCACTTACCGATGCACTGCATTATGTTGGCGTGCTGGCGATAGAGTTTTTTGTGGTCGGCGCTGGCGATCAGGCGCAGTTACTGATCAATGAAATTGCCCCACGGGTGCATAATTCAGGCCATTGGACCATGAATGGTGCCTCGTGCAGCCAGTTTGATTTGCATATCCGTGCTCTAACCGGCATGCCGCTGCCGCAACTGCGCGTGCAGCCTACGCTGATGCTTAATGTTATCGGTGTAGATGGTATTCCAGCTGGGTTGTGGCATCACCCACAAACCAGTTGTCATTGGTACAATAAGAGCCCACAACCGGGCCGCAAAGTCGGTCATGTGAATGTGCAGATTGATGATTTAGAGAGCGCGGTGGGCTGGGTAGAAACCTGGGCCGAGCGCCTGCAAACGCTGGCTTAGGGTTAAGCCAGCACCTCA
The DNA here is from genome assembly GCA_964464575.1 of uncultured Pseudomonas sp. Classification (GTDB taxonomy): domain Bacteria; phylum Pseudomonadota; class Gammaproteobacteria; order Enterobacterales; family Alteromonadaceae; genus Pseudidiomarina. The sequence continues at coordinate 4,418 of CAYXGO010000050.1, forward strand.
TTAAGCCAGTTGGCAATGGCCGCAATTTGCTCTGCGCAGACTTGATGTTGCATGGGGTAACGCTGATAACTCACCGAATAATTCCGCGCTAACAACCACTGTTGTGCTTGTTGACCGAGTTGCTCTGCAACCACTGGGTCATGGCTGCCGTGCTGGATCAAAATGGGCACATGCTGATTAGCGGCATGACAAGTCACTGAAGCTGCGGTGGCTAAATAGCTCGACATCACTAACAGTCCACCCAGTCGTTGCGGGTGCGATAACGCCGCTTCATACACCACCGCGCCACCCTGTGAGAAGCCAGCCAAGACAATGTGTTCAGGTTTGATACCACGCGCCACCTCGCGTGCAATCAGCGCGTTGACGGCCTGTGCTGACTGCCGCAACTGGGCGGTATCCACCTCACGTTCAATATGCATGCTGAGGATATCGTACCAAGCGGGCATCACCATGCCGCCATTAATGGTTACTGCCAGCTTCGGTGCGTGTGGGAACACATAACGAATGTGTAAGTTAGCGGCCACCTTTAGGTGCGGCACAATAGGGGCAAAGTCATTGCCGTCGGCACCGAGGCCATGCAGCCAAATCACGCTGCGGTTAGCTGCTTGCTGAGGTTCAATTTCAACGCAGGATAATAAATCAGTAGTCACCTGTTAGTCCTTCTTACTGCTCGTCATTCGGTTTTTTCCCAAACCACCGCTGATAGTCAGTTGCATGGCTTCTGACGGGCTCATATCCAGTGGTTCAACCGCACTGCGTGGAACGATCACCATGTAACCACCAACGTTATAGCTCATCGGCAGCAATACCGCGATATGGTCGTCATCCAGTAGTTTTGATAACTGGTCGTCAGCGTCACCACTTTTTTTGGTGACGATACCAATCAGCCGAATATCACTGCCGGGCATGGTCACTAGCACCACCGATTCATCGGTAAAATTGGTCCCTGACATCAAGTCGAAAACATCTGTCACGGTGCTATACAAGGTGCGTAATACCGGCATGCGCCCCATGATCTTGCCGGGCAAGCTCCAAATGGTATTAACTAAGGCCCAGCGCGCACTAAAACCAACCAACACCGCCACCAACAGAAAGCTGATAAAGGCTAAGCCGTGAAAATAAAAATTCTCGCCGAGGATAGCGATCCATACAGGGCTTAGCCAAGTTTCAATGGTGGTCAACAACCACGCCGTAAGCGCGATGGTGATCACTAAAGGTAATAATATTGTGAGGCCGCGAAGCAAATACTGAATGGCGCGTTTCATTGTGATAATCTCAAGCAGATTGATACCATAGCTTAACGTCTTTAGAGGGCCAGTATGAAGTTATTTGGTAGTTTTACCTCACCTTTTGTACGTCACTGCCGCATTGTGCTGAT
>CAYXGO010000050.1:5895-9571 GCA_964464575.1 uncultured Pseudomonas sp.
CGCAATTGGACCATCGAAGGCGGCTATACCGATGGCCAAATTCGCTTAGGGTGCTGGCTCAGCTGGGCACTATTCCGTCAACGTCTGGACTTGACGCCGTGGCCAAATTTAATGCAATTTTTAGCGGGTCTAAATAATCAATCTTGGTTCGCCAATACGCATCCTGCGCTTGGTTAATCGTTCAACTGGAGACTATGCAATGAAACAATTTGCTTGGCTGCTTGGCTTGGCTGTTATCGCCGGCTGTGCACCTGAACCGGAAGTAGAAGAAAAAATGGCAGCACAAATAACTTATCCAACTACCGTGCGCGGTAACGTCATGGATGAATACTTCGGTACCACAGTTGCGGACCCATACCGTTGGCTGGAAGATGATCGTAGCGCCGAAACTGAAGCTTGGGTGAAAGCACAGAATGCTGTGACCTTTGATTATCTGGCGCAAATTCCAATGCGTGAGAGCATCAAACAACGGCTCACCGAATTATGGAACTATGAGCGCTCTAGTGCACCGTTTAAAGAAGGTGATTACACCTATTTTTACCGCAACAATGGTCTGCAGAATCAGTCGGTGTTATATCGCACTGATGCAGAGGGCAACACCGAAGTATTCCTTGACCCGAATACCTTCAGTGCCGATGGCACCACCTCGCTGGCCGATATCAGCTTCTCGCGTGACGGCTCGATTGCTGCCTATGCAATTTCAGAAGGTGGCAGTGATTGGCGTAAAATCATTGTCATTGACGTAGCCACCAAAGAGCAGCTTGAACCGACCTTGGTGGACATTAAGTTCAGTGGTATTTCGTGGTACGGCAATGATGGTTTCTACTACTCCAGCTATGATAAGCCAGATGGTAGCGAGCTATCAGCTATGACCGATCAGCATAAGTTGTACTACCATAAGCTTGGCACAGCGCAAGCCGATGATCCGGTGGTCTTTGGTGGCACCGAGGCTGAAAAGCATCGTTATATTTCTGCGCAAGTGACCGATGATGACCGCTATTTACTGATTTATGCAGCGGTTTCAACCTCAGGCAACAAGCTATTTTTACGTGATTTAAGTCAGCCAGATGCGCCATTGGTCACAGTGTTAGATCACACTGACTCCGATACCTCGTTGCTTGATAACCGTGGTAGCACACTGTACTTGGTCACCAACTTAAATGCGCCGAATAAGCGCGTGGTGACCGTTGATGCAGCGAACCCAGGTGCAGATAACTGGGTTGACCTGATTGCTGAACAAGAGCAGGTTTTAAGTCCCAGCACTGGTGGTGGCTTCATTTTTGCTGAATACATGGTCGATGCTATTGCCATGGTGCAACAGTACGACTATGACGGCAAATTTGTCCGCGATATTGAGCTACCGGGGGTAGGTAGTGTGGGTGGTTTTAGCGGTAAGAAAGATGCCGAGCAATTGTATTACAGCTTTGCTAATTACAGCACACCAACCACTATCTACAGCTTCGCACCAGCAAGCGGTGAATCAACGGTTTATGAGGCCTCTAAAGCACAGTTTGATAGCAGCGCTTATGAGTCGAAGCAAGTATTCTACAGCTCGAAAGACGGTACCAAGGTACCGATGATCATCACCCACAAAAAGGGCCTTAAGCTGGACGGAAACAACCCAACCATGTTGTATGGTTACGGTGGTTTTAATATCAGCTTAACGCCGTCGTTCAGTGTCGCTAACGCAGTGTGGTTAGAGCTTGGCGGTGTGTATGCGGTGCCGAACATTCGTGGTGGCGGGGAATACGGCAAAGCCTGGCACAGAGCCGGTACGCAGCAGCAGAAGCAGAACGTGTTTGATGACTTTATTGCTGCGGCGGAATATTTGATCGCTGAAAACTATACCTCCAGTGAGCGGTTAGCGCTGCGCGGCGGCTCTAACGGTGGTTTATTAGTTGGTGCGGTGATGACCCAACGCCCTGACTTAATGCGCGTAGCACTGCCAGCTGTAGGTGTTCTCGATATGCTACGTTATCACACCTTCACCGCAGGTGCGGGCTGGGCCTATGACTACGGCACCGCGAATGACAGTGCCGAGATGTTTGCTTACTTGAAGGGCTACTCGCCCGTGCATAACGTTAAAGATGGCGTCAGCTATCCGGCCACTATGATCACCACCGGTGACCATGATGACCGCGTAGTACCTGCGCATTCATTCAAGTTTGCTGCAGAGTTACAGGCCAAGAATAATGGCCCTTGGCCGCAGCTGATTCGCATTGAAACGAACGCGGGTCATGGTGCCGGTACTCCCATCTCAAAAACCATTGAACAATGGGCTGACATTTATGGCTTCACTTTGTTTAACATGGGTATTACTGAGTAAGTAGCTCGTCACACGAGCAAAGCCCCGCAGTTGCGGGGCTTTTTTATCGGTGACTTTGCCGCGATTTCTTGCGCGAGCTACGACAGCTGTGGGCCGATCACGGTGACGACGTCAACCAAGTGATCATCAATGGCACCCGGTAGGTCGGTCTCCAAGCGCTGGCGCGCCTGACTAAAGGGTACATTTAAGCGCATGATACCCCAGCCTTGGTTGCGGCCATGAACTTTACCGGCATACAGAGCCATATCGGCGAGCTGAAGGGTTTCTTCCCAGCCGATCGGCTGGCTATCTGGGTTGGCAAACGGAAAACTAATAAAACCCGCAGTGGCGGTTACTTGTAGGTGCGAATCAGCCAGCGCTATGGGTTCACGACCAATTTCATACAGCACCCGCTCAACCAAATTGGGAAGCGTGTCGTTACTGGTATTCACCACATAAATTAGAAACTCTTCGCCACCCCAGCGAATAATCTGATCGCGATCGCGTGACACCTGGCGTAAGCGCTTTGCCAGCTCAACCAGAACCTGGTCACCGGCTTGATGACCATGGTGATCGTTGATGCGTTTGAATTGATCAACATCTAAGAGAATCATGGCATCACAACCACTGCCACTGCTGCGAGGTTTCGCCAGTTGTTGTTGCAAGGCTCGGCGGTTGAGCAAACCGGTGAGTGGGTCACGTAATGATTGATCGGCTAACTTGGCATTGGCATGCTTTAACTGTCGGTTTGCCCGTCGTGCGGCGCGGTACAAGAAAAACACGATGATAATGGCAAATACCGACAGCGCGATGAGCAGGGTTAAAATGGTCTGTCGTTGCTCTTCGTTGGTGAGAAGCTGCTCTTTCAGGCTATTCTGTTGTTGCAGCAGTTTGATTTGCTGCTCTTTATCTTTGCTATCGTAAACCGTTTGTAGCTCGGTCAAATTGCGTTGTAGCTCACGGTCAAAGAGTCTATCGCGGATATCTCGTTGCTGCAGGAGTACCTGCGCTTGGCGTTGGTATTCGCCGGCAATACCAAGGGCTTCAGCGTACTCACCAAGCAATTGTTCAAACTCGGTTTCAGGCCAACGCTGTTGGAAATGTTCAACTAAAGCACTCATTTGCTCAAGCGCTTGTTGATGGAGGCCTTGATGGACATCAATAAAGGCGAGGTTAAACTCGGTCAGTTTGACGCTATCATCATCACCATTAGCAAGCGCGAGTTCACGAGCCTCGGCTAATACTGCGCGGCCTTCGTCATAACGACCGGTACGGATATCCAGATCGCCCATGTTGTTTAGCACAGTACTGAGATACCAACGGCTATTGGTCGTGGGGCGTTCGTTGAGACTGGCTTTAAGAGCGCTGTAG
>CAYXGO010000051.1:0-2487 GCA_964464575.1 uncultured Pseudomonas sp.
TCGGTCATTTCTTGCAGTAACGCCAACCATACCGACTCAATTTCGCTAATTGAGGCCAGTTTTGAGCTGCTGCCCATTTTCTTGGCTAGCGTACTTAATGCTTCGCTGCGGCCCGGAAACTCAACCGATACATACGAGTTTTGTAACTTGCTGGCGGTATCACCCGATACTTGCTGCAATACGCCGAATAGTTCACGTAATGACCCTAAGCGTTGGTTCAAGGTTTCGGTGACTGCGGCCAGTTCAATTTCGTTCTTTTCGAATTGGGTTTCGAGCTGCTCACTTAAGCGCTCCAAACGGTCGCGTTGCGCCACTGCTTCGCGCAGTAATTGCTCTTGCTGCGCGGCTTCGGCACGAAAACGGGCTTCGCGCTGCTTATTCTCTTCAGACTGGGCATATTGGCCTTGCTGCAACTGCTTCAGCAATTGGTCAAGGTCAACCGGCTGTTGCGGCGCCGCCTGGGCAGTTACGGCGACTAAGCCGGCCATGAAGGCGATAGATTTGATCAGTTTCATCTCTTACTCTCCGCTGCCTGAGGTATTAATGGGTAGCATCAACAAATCTGGCGCTAACTGTTTACGGGCAATACGGATAGCTTCTTGTACGCCAGAGCTGTAGCTGCTATCCAGTGCCTGCCAGGTTTTTTGTTGCTGATCCCAGACGCCCATTTGGCTGCCATCACGGGTTTTATAAATCAGCACTAAGCGGCCGATACGCAGGAATTCAACGTCTTGTGACTGACCGTTAATGTCCATCACGCCGTTGTAGGCTTCGATGTTGCGGCCGTAATCGGCTTCAATTTGGTAGGCTTCCATGACTCGACGAAACTTCTCAGACACGTCGACATCAGCGCGTTCCATCAACTCGCTCAGGTTGGCGATGCGCTCATCACGCTCGGTACCCAAAAACGGCACATCCAAACCAATAAAGGCATCTAAGGCTTCAATCATGCGCAGCATCAGTGGGGTGATTTGGCGCTCTACCACACTGACTTCGTCAATGGACAGATTCAGTTCAGCTTTCTCGCTGTTCTGATTATCGATTTGCTTTTGCAATTGCTGGGTATACACCTCAAGGCCTTCAATTTGGCGCATGATTTGCTTGTACTGCTGGATGCGTTCTTGCGTGGTGTCAGCAATGTTCTCGACCGTTACTTGTGAACTGCGAGCCGATTGGGTAATGACGTTGGCGGCATCAACCACCGGTTCTAGCGTGGCATCTTGCGCTGCGGCGATAGTCGCACTGAGCGCAAGCACCAGCATGGAAGGAATGAACAATATTCTCATGACAGTACCTTGCACGTCGTTTGGGAAAGATGAGCGCAAAGATACTGCAGTTGTGTGACAGCTTAGTGACTGCTAGATGTCAGATTTGTGACAGAATGACGGATTTATGTCAGTTTGATGGCATTTGCTGAAACATACCGCGCATGTCATTCCCACTCGGATGCTGGAAGACCCGCAAGCCAAATTCGCCAGCAATAGCCAACAAATGGTCGAAAATATCGGCTTGGATGCTTTCATACTCAGCCCAGGCTGTGGTATTGGTGAAACAATAGACTTCTAACGGTAAGCCATCAGAGGTGGGTTGTAGTTGGCGCACCATTAAGGTCATCTGCTGATGCACCTTAGGGTGATTCTTTAAGTACTGATATACATAGGCACGAAAGGTGCCGATATTGGAAATACGGCGGGTATTGACCGGCTCTTTACCGGCTTCTTCGAGTTGCTGGTTCCAGGCATCAATTTCTGCCTGCTTGTTATCGAGGTAATCACGCAGCAAGCGGAAGCGGTATAACTGCTGGCGCTCGTCATCGGACAAAAAGTGAATGCTTTGCTGGTCGATTTGCAGGCTGCGTTTAATACGGCGCCCACCGGCTTCTTGCATGCCGCGCCAGTTTTTGAACGGGTCGCTGATAAAGCGCTTGGTGGGAATAAAGGTGATGGTTTTATCCCAGTTCTGCACCTTAATGGTGTGCAAAGCAATATCCACCACATCACCATCGGCATTGAGATTGGGCATTTCTACCCAATCACCCACTCGAATAATATCATTGGAACTAATTTGTACGCTGGCCACCAATGACAACAAGGTGTCTTGGAATACCAACAGCAGCACCGCCGCCATAGCGCCTAAGCCGGAGAGCAAAATCACCGGCGAGCGGTCAATCAATACCGCCACCATGAGTATGGTTGCAACCCCATAAATAGCGATTTTTGCCACCTGCACAAAGCCTTTAATGGGCCGCTCGCGCGCATCATCTTGCAGTTCGTACAGATGGTTAGCAACGGTCAAAATACCGCTTAGCGCACGGGCAATAGTCACCACAATAAAGGCATTACAAACGTTCTGGACAATAATGGGTAGCACTTCAGGCAGGTGCGGCACGCTATCAATGCCATAGGCAATAACCAGCGCAGGGACGACATTGGCAAGCCGCGCAACCACATGGGCTTCAAGTAATTGCACAATTTGATTGGCTTTGGC
>CAYXGO010000051.1:2587-6220 GCA_964464575.1 uncultured Pseudomonas sp.
CGATATCGTCTGCGAGACCATTCATGACTACCACCAGTATCTCCAAATCGTTGCTAACGAGCGTGCTCTCCGTTTACTTCGTGTTGACGTTGTTGGTGACCTGTGTGCAGGTGCTCGGCGAGTATTACGATACCAAACGTATGCTGGTGGAGGAACTGCAAAACCAACAAAGCACCTTCAGCAACTCACTAGCTCGTTCATTGTGGGAGTTTAACTACGACCAAATCAATGCCACTGCCGAGGGTTTGATTAGTATTCCGGCTATCTCCGGAATCATTATCCGAGATGACACCGGTCAGGTCATGGTGGAGTTAGGTGATGCGGCATCTCAGCAGTTACTACCTGACAACGCCAGTGAAACCTTCAATATTGACGAAGCTAATGGCGTATTTGGTTATTATGCACCGCTGACTTTTGAATTTTCTGGGCAGTCTACGGCGGTTGGCGACGTAACGCTATTTTCTACCCGTGATGTCGCTATTGACCGTATCAAGGTCAGCTTATATTTCATTATCGGTAACGCCATTATCAAAAGTACCTTTTTGATTGTGCTGTTTAGTTTTGCCTTTAGTCGCCAGCTGCACCGCCCCATGCGCGACCTCACTCAGCAAATTCATAATTTCCGTTTAGATGATCTTGAGCATTCTCGTATTCGCTTGCATGACCAGCGCAACGCTGAATTTTTAATGGTTGAGCAAGCCTATAATCAACTGCTGGATAAATTGGAAGACTACCAACACGACCTGCAGCTTACTCAGCAACAATTGCTCCACGCCAACCGCAAGCTGGATGAGCAAAATGCCATGCTCGAGCAAGATGTAGCGCACAAAACCTCAAGCCTGAGCCAAGTGCTGCTGGATCTGGAGCGCCGCAAAAACGAACTAGAGCAGCGCCAAGATAAGTTGATGCGAGAAATTCGCCAGCGGCAGATCATTGAAGCCGATTTGCGCGAAGCCAACGGCCGCTTGCAAAGCTCGCTGACAGCGCTGGAGCGCGCCCAATCGCAGTTGCTGGAGTCGGAAAAAATGGCCTCACTGGGTGGTTTAGTTGCCGGTATTACTCATGACGTCAGTACGCCACTGGGCATTTCCATTACCGCTGCCAGCTACTTGCGCGACCAAATGCAAGCCATGAATACCGCGCTGAGTGAGCGCAAACTGACCCAGCAACAATTGCAGGAGTTTTTACAAACTGGCAATGACGCCATGCAGTTGCTGGAAAACAACCTCAGCCGAGCCTCAGATTTGATTGGCAGTTTTAAACAAGTAGCGGTGGACCAAACCTCAGAATCGGTGCGCGAGTTTAATCTGAAGAAATATTTGCAGGAGGTGATTCAGTCGTTACGACCGCGCTGGAAAAATACCCAGCATCAGATTGAATTAGACTGCGATGACAGTATCAATATTACCGCTCCAGCAGGCGCGTTTGCGCAAATTTTCACCAACCTTATTGTCAATTCCTTGTTTCACGGCTTTGAAGCGCAAGTGCGTGGGCATATTCAGATTGTGGTGAAGGCTGTGGATGATCAGCAACTGCAATTTATCTACCGCGATAACGGTAAAGGTCTTACTGCTGAGCAAATGGAAAAATTATTCGACCCGTTCTTTACCACCAAACGCCAGCAAGGTGGCAGTGGTTTAGGCACGCATATCATTCGTAACCTGGTCACCCAGACCTTGCACGGCACTATTAATGCCAGCAGTGAGGTGGGCAAAGGGCTCACCTATGAGTTCACCATTCCGGTAAACTATCGCCAATTGTAGTCAATCAAGGAAGTCGTTATGTGGTTTAGAAACCTGCGAATTTACACGCTTGCGCCCGATTTTAGTGTCCCTGAACAGCTTGACCAAGCGCTCGAGCCGATGCGTTTTAAGCCCTGTGGCCGCAGTGATATTGCCAGCTTTGGTTGGGCCTCACCGTTTGGCCGTGATAGTGAGGTGTTGTTTCACAAAATTGGACCCTGTTACTTGGTCAGCGCACGTAAGGAAGAAAAAGTATTACCCAGCAGCGTGGTTAACGCGCAGTTAGACGAACTGGTGGCGCAGCGCGAAGCTGAACTTGCCCGCAAACTGCCGAGCAAAGAAAAGCAGGCCATGAAAGAAGATTTGATTCATCGCTTGTTGCCACAAGCATTCAGCAAATTCAAACAGATCGGTGCCATGATCAATACCCAACTCGGTATAGTAGTGGTCGATGACAGCAGTGCCAGTGCGTCCGAAGATGAGCACGGGCTGTTGAGCAGTAGTTATGGTTCGCTGCCGGTCAAGCCATGGTTTGCTGAGCATCCTAGCGAGCTGTATTTCACCCAATTTTTGCGCCAGCAGCGACTCGCCGATGGCTTTGAGTTTGGCGATGAAGTGGAATTACGCGATGGCAACGACAGCGGTGCGGTGGTGCGCTGCCGGCAACATGATTTAAGCGGCACCGAGATTGAAACCCATTTAGCTCATAACAAACAAGTGACCAAGTTGGCGTTTATTTGGCAGCAACGGCTGCAGTTCGTGCTAGAGCAAGACTTAGCCATTAAACGCTTCAAAGCCACCGATGTATTGCTCGACGAGCAAGATAAGTTGGTGGACGCCACGCCTGAGCAGCGCGTTGATGCCGATTTTGCCTTATTAAGCGGTGAGATTAGCCAGTTGTTTCCACAGTTGGTGAGTTTATTTCAGGCCGAATTGAGCGTAAATTAACGCCATTGGTTTGCTTTGCACAAGGATTACAGCATGAAATCGGTCATCTCGAATACCTTTTATACCGCCATTGCCGCCAGCTTAGTGGTTGCCTTAGGCGCCTGCCAACCAGCACCGGAACAACCCGCAGCAGTCACGCCAACGTTGGAATTGCGGGCCGATGCACAGCAGCGACTAAACATTTATCATCCGATGGAACTAACGGCTGATCTGAATCATTTGAGTGATCGTCAACGCCATATGATTGAGCTGTTGATTGAAGCCTCAGAAATTATGGACGAGCTGTTTTGGCAGCAAGCCTACCCCGGCGACAAGCAGCAGTTATTGGCCAGTATCATTGACCCAGCGGCGCGTAAGTTCGCTGAGATCAACTATGGCCCATGGGACCGCCTCAATAGCAATCAAGCCTTTTTGCAGGGTATCGACGCCAAGCCAGCAGGTGCCAATTATTACCCCGCCGACATGAGCAAAGCTGAGTTTGAGCAAGCTGAGTTTACTGGCAAGGTCGACCTGTATTCCATGGTACGCCGCGATGAGCAAGGCCAATTGGTGGCTATTCCGTACAATGTAATATTCGCTGAGCAGTTGGGTCGTGCCGCTGAATTGCTGCGTGAAGCTGCCGAATATGCCGAGGACCCGCAGTTTGCCAATTATTTGCGCCTGCGCGCCGAGGCGTTTTTGAGCAACAGCTACCAGCCATCGGACATGGCATGGATGGACATGACCAACAATAAAGTGGATGTGGTGATTGGCCCGATTGAAACCTACGAGGATCAACTGTACGGCTATCGCGCTGGCTTTGAGTCGTATGTGTTGGTGAAAGATTTGGTGTGGAGTGAAAAATTAGCTCACTACGCGCAGTACTTGCCCGCGCTGCAACAAGGTTTACCGGTGGATGCCGCCTACAAAGCTGAAGTTCCGGGCGCCGGTGCACAGCTCAATG
>CAYXGO010000051.1:6230-8116 GCA_964464575.1 uncultured Pseudomonas sp.
ACGTGGTGTACTATGCTGGCCATTCTAATGCTGGCAGTAAAACCATTGCCATTAACCTACCCAACGATGAGCAAGTGCAGCTCGAAAAAGGTACCCGCCGGTTGCAGCTAAAGAATGCCATGCGCGCTAAGTTTGACGCCATCATGCTACCGATTGCAGCCGAGTTGATTGTCCCCGAGCAGCGCCAGCATGTGACCTTTGATGCGTTTTTTGCCAACACCATGTTCCACGAAGTGGCCCACGGTTTAGGCATCAAGAACTTAGTCGGACAGCCCGGTACCGTGCGTGAAGCCTTGAAAGAAACTGCTTCAGCTTTAGAAGAAGGTAAAGCCGATATTTTGGGTTTGTATATGGTCACGCAATTGCTTGAGCAGGGCGTGATCAGCGAAGGCCAGCTGGAAGATTACTACACCACCTTTTTAGCCGGGATCTTCCGCTCGGTGCGCTTTGGTGCTTCGAGTGCGCATGGTAAAGCCAATATGATCCGCTTCAACTACTTTGCCCAAGCTGGTGCCTTTAGCCGCAATGAGCAAGGCTTGTACGCGGTTGATATGGCCAATATGCGTAGCGCCATGAACAGCCTGTCAGAGAAGATCCTGACCCTGCAAGGTAACGGCGATTATGCCGGTGTGGTGGCATTGTTTGACCAACTTGGTGGTATTGATGCACAACTGCAAGCGGATCTCGCTCGCTTAGCCGCGGCCAATATTCCGGTCGATATTACTTTTTCGCAAGGGAAGCAGGTGCTGGGGCTGCGCTAGCCGCTGCGGCTAAATAAAAGGCACCGGTCAATTGCCGAAATTGATCGGTGTAACCGCCCTGCTGGTGAATCACTAACTGCTCTTGCACGGTCACTATTGGCTTACGCTGCCATTGCACCAGCACCAGTTTGGGAGCTTTGTGGGCCACCGTAGTGACCATACAGCAACGCGCCACAGACCAGCTCTGCTGTTGACTAAAATCACGTAACTGCGGCCATTGCGCGCTGGGTATCACCATCGCAATCTGGCCGTTGTCTTTAGTGGCGGCGGCAGCACAGCTAAACCAGTCGGTTAGATCAAGCCCGTCACCTTGGCGCGCCAATGCGCGTTGACTGTCGCCGCTGGCTAGCGACTGGGCAAAGTACGGTGGATTACTGATGACCACATCAAACTGTGGCTGATTAACGTCACGAATATCCTGCTGCAGCACCTGCACTTTGGTTGGCCACGGTGATGCCGCAACATTTTCAGTCGCTTGTTCGGCCGCCGCCTGGTCGCGCTCAATAGCCGTTATTTCGGCGTCTGCAGTGCTACGCTGCGCCAGCATCAGCGCCAAAATACCGCAGCCACAACCAAAGTCAGCGAGGCGTTTAGCCGTCCCAATGTTTACCCACGCACCCAGCAAAAGGCTATCGGTGCTAACTTTCATCGCACAGCGGTCATCTTTAAGATAAAATTGCTGACATTGGAAACCCACGGACTGCCTCAACTGAGCGGTTCTTACACCACAGGACTATAAAATGACGCCAGATTGGGAACAACTGGATCTTGATGATTCGCTCGTTGAAGTGCTCTTAGGTGCTGAGCTGAATAAGCCCGCCCGCGTGCAACAAGCGGTGATTCCACTGGCTTTAGGTGGCGCTGATCTGTTGGTCACCTCGCCCACCGGCACCGGCAAGACCTTAGCGTTTTTACTACCAGCATTGCAACATATGTTGGATTTTCCGCGCCGTCACCCCGGCTCGGCGCGGGTGCTGATTTTGGCGCCAACGCGTGAACTGGCACAACAAATTGCCGAGCAGGCCGATGCCTTTGAGCCCACCACCCAACTAAAAACCGTTTTAATCACCGGTGGGGTGAATTACGGTAGCCAACACGACCAGCTTGATCAACCCTTTGATATTT
>CAYXGO010000051.1:8129-9534 GCA_964464575.1 uncultured Pseudomonas sp.
AGTGGATTTACTCGGTGCCGACCGCGTGCAACTGGAACAAATTGAGTGGCTGATCATCGACGAAGCCGACCGCATGCTGGACATGGGCTTTGCCACCACGGTGAAACAAATTGTCGCCGAAACGCGCAAGCTGCAGCAAAGCCTGCTGTTCTCAGCCACCCTGGATAGTGCTGGGGTGCGTAAGTTCTCTGCGGAAATTCAACGCGAACCACAAGAGTTGGTAGTTGACCCGTCGAAGCGCGAAAAAGGTAAGATTTTGCAGCGCTGGTATCAAGCCGATACCGTGGAGCATAAATTAAAGCTATTGCTGCGCTTACTGCAAGAGCATCCGGGCCGTCGCATTGTGTTTGTGCGCACCCGTGAAAAGGTCGACGAGTTATCCAGCAAGCTACAGCAAGCCGGTATCCGTAATCTGACCTTGCGTGGCGATATGCCGCAAAATGAGCGGCAACAAATCATCGCCCGTATGGAGAATTCTGCCGATAGCACCATGATCGCGACCGATGTTGCTGCCCGTGGCCTGGACATTGAAGATATTGCTTTGGTGGTGAACTTTGATTTGCCCAAGCAAGCTGATGTGTACTTGCACCGTATTGGCCGTACCGGCCGTGCTGGTAAATCGGGGTTAGCGGTCAGTTTAGTTGAAGCGCATGACGCCGAAAACTTGCGCCGCATTGAACGCTACCAAAAAATTAAGCTCGAGCGCCGTGTGATTGACGATTTGCGCCCGCAGTATAAATTCCCCGATGCGGTGAAAAAGAAGAAAAAAAGCAAAGCCAAAGACAGTAAAAGCGCTAAAGCTGGCAAAGCTGGTAAGTCTGGCAAAGTTGGTAAGGCCCCTGGTGCTGCTAAATCGAAAGCCAAGCCGCGGTCGGCGAGCTAACGATTTGCTTGGCGGCGCTGCTGATAGCGGTAGCGCCACCAAGTAAACGCGTAGTAGCTGGCGGCACCTGCTGCATCAGCGACCAGATCGCCCCAGCTAGACGACCGGTACGGCAGCAGCCCTTGAATATATTCAATGGCAAGACCGTACCCCGTCAGAATCAGCAAGGCTAACCAAAACGGTAACGGAAAGGCTCGATGAAAGGTTAACGCCAGCACAAAAAATGCGCCAAAATGCACCACTTTATCGAGATGCTGGAAACGCGGTAAGGTATTGTTTGACACCTGCATGAGAAAAGCAGCGGATAAAACAATTAGCACCAGCAAGAAAATTATCCGAGCCACATTTTTTGGGGTCATTCATACATCCTTTATGCTATTACGAACCATATTAAACCTGCTGGTAAGCGCTAGTGTAACCCATTTGACCGGTTCTAGGAATCGCGCTAACGTGAGAGCCTATTTCACGTGATGGTGACCTTATGAGCGACATTTCATTCGAACAAGCGCTGCAAAAACTTGA
>CAYXGO010000052.1:0-9459 GCA_964464575.1 uncultured Pseudomonas sp.
CTAAGGAGTTATTAACGAATACCCATACGACGCAGGGCGCCGGTACTGAAGTCTGAGCGGCGTGGGGTAATATTGAAGTCCATGAAGTCGACATTCTCTTCATTCGCTAAGCCCAGCAACACATAACGGCCAGAAGTTAGGTCGTATAGTGCTTCTGCAGACATCCATGGGGTGTCGTGATAGTAGAATTGTACATTGTACGCTTCACCGACGCGCCATAAGGTGCCACGCTCATCGTAGTGGTCAACCACTGACGCTGTCCAGGTATCTTCATCAATGAACATATGACGCACAGCATACTGGTGACGCTCACCTTCTTTCAGGGTTGCTTTCACTTCCCATACGCGGTGTTTTTCGTAACGCACGTAGTCTTGGTTCATGTGGCCGGCGTTGATGATGTCATCGTAGCTTAGGCTAGTATCCATGAGTTTGTAGTTGTTGTAGCCAATGTACATTTCACGTTTGCCAACCAGCTCCCAGTTGTATTTATCTGGGGCGCCGTTAAACATATCCAGACCGTCTGATGTACGTAAGCCATCAGCAGCAGTACCTGGGCCGTCATAGGCTACGTTTGGCGCTAACCGAACGCGGCGCTGACCAGCGTTATACAGCCATGCTTTACGAGCTTCTTTGACTTGGTCAATAGTCTCGTGAACTAACAACACGGTACCGGTTAACTGGGTTGGTGCTAATACTTCTTGTAAGAAGTAGAAGAGAATATTGTCATCGGCAGCTTCGCGACCACTTTCCATATATTCTGGGAATACTAACGACTCACGCAGCAGTACTGGGTTTGGTGTGCCGTTCTCAAGTACCCGGAATTGGTTCACAACACGAGTTACGGCACCGCCACGATAGCGGGTAATATGGTTCCAGATTACTTCCAAACCATTCTGTGGGATTGGGAAGGGCACGTGCTTGTCAAAATTTGCCAAACCGTTACCACCGGCTACCAGTTCCGCATTTAGTGCATTCTTTTTCACCACATCATAGACATCTTGTGGATAAGCAGCTGAGCGACGGGTTGGATAGATGTTCATTTTGTAGGTTGGATATTTATCAAACATGGCAATTTGACCCGCCGACAACATGTCTTTGTGCTGGTCTAAATTGTCATGGGTGATGGTAAACAGAATTTCGTCATCAGCGAATGGATCAGCCGGACGTGACGGGATATCACCATCAGCTTTTACACTGTAGCCACCAGTCCACGCAGGGATAGAACCATCGGCATTAGCAGCCATTTCGGCACCCATTGGGGTTAAATCACGACCCAAACGGTCTGCCTGTTCAGTCGTTACTTTGGCCATTACACTGGCAGAAACGACAGATAGCGCAAACAGTCCGGCTTTCAGCATCATTTTATTCATCGTTGCTTTTCCTTGTTGTTCTTCATACTTGTACTAGCGTTAGAATCTGGTTTACGGTAGGGTATCGGCTGGTTCGACCTCCTACGGAATACCCATAGCATGTATCGCCCGTAGAAATTTTGCAACTGTTACGAATACAATTCTAAGACCACCTAAACATAAGAGGGTTCCATGATCAAAGCAACCGCCTGTCATAGCGTATTGCTCGGCCTAACCTTAACACTGGCCCCCGTTGTTGTTGCAGCGAACGACTTTGATGTCATCACCGCCCCAGCTATGGCAGCGCCATTAGCTACCTCAGCCACTCTATCAGAGATTACCCGGGCTGGGGAACAGACAATTGCGGTAGGTGACTTCGGTGTCATTGTGCGCAGCGAAGCAGGGGCTGCGTGGCAGCAAGCCACAGTACCGAGTAGTGTGTATTTTACTGCTGTCGACTTTGCTGATGCCAGCCAAGGTTGGGCTGTGGGCCATCATGGAGTAATTGTTCATAGCAGTGATGGTGGCGCCACGTGGCAGACACAGTTAGATGGTTTTGCCTTAATTGATCTGCAAATCACCGCATTTGAGCAGCGTCTTGTCGATCTACAGCAACAACTTGATAGTGGCGAGTTAGACGACGACACCTATATGCTGGTGGAGGAGCAGCTGATGAGTGCTGAGTTTCTCCTCGACAACGCTCGTTTTGCTAAAGAAGAGGGGCCAACACGGCCATTCTTAGATGTAATTGCCTTGTCTGATCAAATTGTGGTTGCCGTTGGAGCCTATGGCACGGTGGTGCGCTCAACCGATGGCGGGGCAAGCTGGCAAGTGCTCGATGCTGAATTGAATAATCCTAATGAGTTTCACTTGAACGCCTTAGCCACTGATGGCACAGCCATTTATTTAGCCGGCGAACAAGGTTTGTTGTTCCGTAGCGATGATCAAGGCGCCAGCTTTTATGATATTGAGCCGCCGTACAGCGGCTCCTATTTTGGCTTGTTTGTGGATTCGCAGCAGCGCTTGTGGGCATTTGGTTTGCGCGGAAACGTGTTTTACAGCGATGATCAAGGCGACAGTTTTGAACAAGTTCGTTTGAGTAATCGCGTCAATATTAATGCTGCGGTAGATGGCATTGATGGTGGTGTTTACTTGGTCGGCAATGCCGGCATGGTAGCGCACATTGATGCGAGCGGTGGCATTCGCGAAACCAATCACCCAAGCGGCGCGACCTTAACGGATTTGCTGGTGATGCCAGATCAGTCGCTGACCTTAGTAGGGCAGCAGGGTATTCTCACCATGCCGGCTATGGCGCAAGAATAATAAGTATAGGACGCAATGACTATGTCAGAATTAAAAACAAGCGCCGCTATTGAGCACAAGAGTGTGTGGTTGGAACGGGTACTGTTTGGTTTTAGACCATTATGGTTTGTGGTGTTTGCGCTGCTAACAGCCTTTTTAGCGTGGCATGCCAGCATGGTGCGGCCAGAAGCTAGCTTTACCAAAATGATCCCAACCAATCACGAGTTTATTCAGAATTATTTTAAACATCAGCGCGATTTAGCGGGAATGGGTAACGTTATCCGCATTGCGGTTGAAACCACTGAAGGCGATATTTTTAGCGCTGAGTATCAGCGTGTGCTGCGTGATGTTACCGACGAAGTGTTCTTTATTTCTGGCGTGAATCGCTCAGGGTTGCGCAGTGTGTGGACGCCGAACGTACGCTGGAGCGAAGTCACCGAAGAAGGCTTTGTGGGCGGTCCGGTGATTCCAGATACTTGGGATGAGTCTGAGCAATCATTGGAACAGCTGCGCAGCAATATTTTGCGCTCGGGCGAATTGGGTAACTTGGTGGCGTCTAACTTCAAATCAGCACTAATTTTTGTGCCGCTCAACGAGATTGACCCAGACACCGGCGAGGCACTCAACTATGCTGATTTTTCAGACAAGTTAGAAACGTTAATTCGCGACAAATACGAATCAGACACCATCAAAATTCACATCACCGGCTTTGCCAAAGTGATTGGTGATTTGATCGAGGGCGCCGAGCAGGTAGCGATGTTCTTCTTGATTGCAATCATCATCACCTTGCTGATGCTGTATTGGTACAGTCGCTGCTGGCGTAGCTCGTTTACGGTGTTGGTGTGCTCTATCATTGCTGTGGTATGGCAGCTCGGTATTATTGAGCTGATTGGCAGTGGTATTAACCCGTACTCCATGTTGGTACCATTTTTGGTGTTTGCCATCGGTGTTAGCCATGGCGTGCAGATTATCAATGCCATTGGCAATAACCGCTTTGCCGGCTTCGATAATCTCGCCTCAGCACGGTTAGCCTTCCGTGGTCTCTATATTGCTGGCTTAACGGCATTGGTATCCGATGCCATTGGTTTTACCACCTTAATGGTCATTGATATCAAGGTGATTCAGGAGCTTGCAATTGCGGCTAGTATCGGTGTGGCGGTGGTGGTACTGACCAATTTGGGCTTGCTGCCGATCATTATGTCGTATGTGGGTATCTCACCGAGTGGCCGTCGTTATGCCGAGAAAAGCCATAACGAAACTCACTCTATCTTGGCGTTTTTCAGCAACTTCTCTAAGCCAAAATGGGCCTATTCGGCACTGGCAGTCGCTTTTGTCGGTTTAGCTTGGGGCTTAGTCTACAGCGCTGATATGAAGATTGGTGACCTCGATGCAGGTGCGCCGGAATTGCGCCCAGACAGCCGTTATAACCTCGATAATCAGTTTATTGTTGATAACTACAGCTCTAGTACCGATATTTTTGTGGTTATGGCGGAAACTGAGCCGGGCTCCTGTGTGGCCTATCAAAATCTTGAATTGATGGACCAATTCAGCTGGCACATGCAGAACACCCCAGGCGTACAAGACGTTAAGTCTATCGTGTACGTGGCTAAAATGGGTGGTTTCGGGCTGAATGAGGGTAACCTCAAGTGGTTTAGCTTGAATCGCAACCAATACGTGCTGAATGCTAATACCAGCCGTGCCCCATCAGGTTTGGTGAACCCAGCGTGTTCTATGGCGCCAATTATCATTTACCTCAATGATCACAAAGCTGAAACCTTGAAAACTGTGGTTGCATCAGTGCAAGAATTCAATGCCAACTATCAGCAAGAGGGTTTAAGTTTGCTGATGGCTGCAGGCAATTCAGGTATAGAAGCTGCGACCAACTCGGTGATTGAACAAGCGCAAACGAAAATGCTGTTGTGGGTGTATGGCGTGGTTATATTCCTCTGCCTATTAACCTTCCGCAGTATTCGCACCGTGGCTTGCATCATTTTGCCGTTAATGTTGACCACGATAATGAGCCAAGGCCTGATGGCAGTACTTGGTATTGGCGTTAAAGTTGCTACCTTGCCGGTGATTGCACTGGGTGTTGGTATTGGTGTGGATTACGGTATTTATATCTATACCCGCATGAAAGAAGCGCTAGAGCAGGGCAAACATCTCGATGACGCCTACATGTATGCACTAGAAACCACCGGCAAAGCGGTTGGCTTTACCGGCTTAACATTGGCTATTGGCGTGGCTACCTGGATGTGGTCACCGATTAAGTTCCAAGCGGATATGGGCATCTTGCTGACCTTCATGTTCATCTGGAACATGTTAGGTGCGATGATTCTGATTCCAGCCTTGGCGCGTTTCTTCGCTAACTTCACCCCGGCCCGCAAAGGCTAGGCTGAGTCGGCGTCGGCCAGGATAAAGTCGGCGCCAATATCGGCTATGACCATGGTGGGAGCGTTGGTATTACCGCTAACCACCGTGGGCATAATCGAGGCATCAATGACCCGCAGATTTTTGACCCCACGGACCTTTAATTCGGCATCAACCACGGCATCTGCATCATTACCCATGCGGCAGGTGCTGGTGGGGTGATAGATTAGCCCGATATGACGTTGTAACTCACTCAGTAATTGTTCATCGCTCGCCGTTTGGGTGGGCATAATCACACCACCATTGTGCTCAGCGAGCGCCGGTGCTTGCATGATTTTTAACGCTTGGCGTACACCACTCAATAACACCTGCTGGTCGTCTTGATTTTGCAAAAAGTTGTAGTAAAAACCAGGAGCCTGCGCGGCATCGGGGCTTTGCAAGAATACCCGCCCGCGGGCCTTGGGCCGCAACACACAGACATGACAGGCGTAGCCATTGCGTAAAGCCGGTAGTAAATCGTAACCACTGTCATTAAATAATGTAGGAACCAGGTGTAATTGAATATCTGGAGTGCTGACAGCCTCGCTACTGCGCAAAAAACCACCCACTTCGCAGGGTGGTGAGGCCAATGGCCCTTGTTTTTTGCGTAAGAAACGCCATAAGCCGGCGCTGAGTTTGGCCAGCCCAACTGGGTTAATGGTAATGCCATCTTTACGCGCATTTTTGTATTGCAGCATAACATCCACATGCTCTTGCAGGTTTTCACCTACTTCAGGGCGATCCGCGACTAGCGCAATGCCAAATTGCGCAAGTTCAGCAGCAGGGCCTACCCCTGATAGTTTGAGCAAATGCGGTGAATTAAGCGCACCACCGCACAAAATGACTTCTTTGTTGGCGCGCACAAAATGCAGCTTACCGCGGCGGCGATAATAAATTCCGATAGCACGGTCGCCGTCAAAAACCACGCGCTCGACCAGGCAGCCGGTATGCACCGCCAGATTACTACGTGATTGTGCTGGCTCTAAGAACGCTTTACGTACGCTCCAGCGTTTGCCTTGATGAATGGTAAATTGATAGCGCCCCACGCCAAACAACTCAGCACCGTTGAAATCTGGGTTACGCGCTATGCCAACTTGTTCAGCGGCACTGATGAACTGCTCGGCCACCGCAAAATGCACCGGCACGTCGCTGACATGCAGCGGGCCTTGGTCACCGTGAAATTCATCGGCTCCACGCTGGTTGCGCTCAAGCTTTTTAAAGCGTGCCAACACATTATCCCAGCCCCATGCCGGACTGCTTTGCTCGGCCCAATGCTGGTAGTCGCTAGCGGCTCCACGGGTGTAAATCATGGCGTTAATAGCGCTACTGCCACCAAGGCCTTTGCCGCGCCTTTGCCATCGCGCAGTGGCAAGCCATCGTTGCTGCGATACAGCCAGTTGTACTTGGCCCAGCGCATAAAACTTGCTACCGCTCCCGGCATATCAACCAGCAGTGATTTATTGTCACCACCGGCTTCAAATACCGCCACCTGATAGCGGCCATTTTCACTCAGCCGATTGGCTAGCACACAGCCAGCTGAGCCGGCGCCCACAATCACATAGTCATAGTGCTTATCATGCTCAGGCGATGGTTTTGACATAGTTATAAGCTCTCAACATAGCGGTATAAATCGTGCAACAAGCGCAGTTTGTGCGGCTCGTCGCGGTGTTCTTCTGCAGCTTGCTCAAGTTGCTCGGCAAAACTGCTGAGCGACAGGCCACCACGTGGCGGCTGCAGCAATCGTTGTTGGCAAAATTGCCGCCAGCGCTCAAGCTCATCAGCACTCAAGGTTGCTGGAAAATTGCGCGCTCGATACCGGAACAGCATCTCAGGGATACGTGCATCCGCGACATTAAGTGCTATACCGGCCAATTGTTCTGGGCTGGTTGCACGAATGATATCCATATTAGCGCGGTCTTGTGGGCTAAAAAATGGTCCCGAATAGAGCATCAAATCAGGGTCATCAACAGCATCAAAGTCACGTTGTTCGGCTAAGGCATCAATAATTCGTTGGCGCAGATCAGGCTGCTCGATCAGGGTTTGCCGATGCTGTTCAAAGCGCTTTAAATCGAGCTGCCAGCGTTCGCAGACCGGTGCTGTTAGTACGTTACTTGGCGCTAAAAACGGGCAGCGGTTAATGCCTAAGGTTTGCCCGCCGAAGGCTTCTTGGCCCTGCAAGTCACGACGTTTAGTGAAGCGTCGTTGTTGCATTTGCTCAACACTCGCATCGGCAAAGACGCTGGGGTCACAGCGCAAATCCCAGTAGATTAGGTTGTTAGGCTGCTTTGGGTGATACGCCAAGGGTAAAATTAGACTTAAATAGCCCTGTTCGGCGCCGTACCAGCTGCTGATGTGGGCCAGCGCGGTAAAGTTATGCAGCCCGATCAGTTGTTGAATATCGCGTTTGTGGCGGATTCTAAAGGCATAATCGAATAATTTAGGTTGTGCGCGCTTGAGTAGTTGCGCCAGGCTAATAGTCGCCCTCACATCGCTTAGGGCATCGTGGGCGTTGCCGTGAGCAATGGCGTTGGCGCGGGTTAGATCTTCTAAGCGCATACTCACCCGACCATCATCTTTTTGTGGCCATTCAATTCCCTCAGGGCGCAGGGCGTAACAGGCGCGCACTAAGTCAATGAGATCCCAACGTGAATTCTGCTCCTGCCAACTGTAGGCATAAGGGTCGTAGAAATTGCGGTAAAGCAAATGACGGCTCACCTCGTCATCGAAATTAATCGAGTTATAACCAACAATTGTGGTGTTGGGCTGGCTGAATTCGGTGTGAATTTTGGCCGCAAAAGCCGCTTCATGCATGCCTTGATTTAACGCTTGCTGTGGGGTGATGCCGGTGACTAAAACCGCGCGCGGATGCGGTAAAAAATCAGGGGTCGGCTGGGCATAAATTGATAACGGCCGACCGATTGGCTGCAGCTCGGCATCGGTACGAATACCGGCAAACTGTGCCGGACGGTCCAACTGCGGGTTGGCGCCCCAAGTTTCGTAGTCGTGCCAATAAAAGGTTGGATTGTGCATGCGGCTCCACGCTTCATTGATCGTTATAGTTGCTCGCTTGGTCGCTTTCGCCCTTGCCAGCAACACTGGCTTGGTCAATAGTAAAGCCAATTACAGCAAATTACGAACGGGTATTCACCTGTTATTCAATGAGGATCAGCCATGTTACGCCATTTCATCGTCATCAGTGTGTTGTTAGCGAGTTATTCAGCCCAAGCTGAGGAGCCACCATTTGGTATCGCCATTCATGGCGGTGCCGGAACCATTACCCGCGCTCAGTTTAGCGCTGAGCAAGAACAGGCTTATAAAGATAAGCTAGCCGAGGCGGTCGAAGCCGGACACGCAATTTTAGCCGCTGGCGGTGAATCGATGGATGCAGTTATCGCCGCCATTCAGGTGATGGAAGCATCACCTTTCTTTAATGCCGGTAAAGGTGCGGTGTATACCTTTGACGGTGGCCATGAGCTTGATGCCTCGATTATGAACGGGGCGACATTAGCGGCCGGTGCCGTGGCTGGGGTGACTACGGTCAAAAGCCCCATTGCGCTGGCTCGGGCGGTGATGGAACAGTCGGTGCACGTGATGCTCAGTGGCAAAGGTGCGGAACAATTTGCTGAACAACAGGGTTTGGAACTGGTAGCCAATAGTTATTTTAATACTGACGCGCGTTATCAACAGCTGTTGGAAGCCAAGAAACGCCTTGGTGTGGCTGATTATCAGGCTTATTTAGCCCTTGATGAGCGCTTTAAATATGGCACCGTTGGTGCGGTGGCGCTGGATAGAAACGGCAATTTAGCGGCCGGCACTTCAACCGGCGGCATGACTGCGAAGCGTTGGGGGCGGGTAGGTGATGCGCCGATTATTGGTGCTGGTACCTGGGCTGATAACGCCAGCTGTGCAGTCTCTGCCACCGGCCATGGCGAGTACTTCATTCGCTACCACGTGGCTGCGGATATTTGCTCACGGGTAAAATACCAGGGCGTAGATATTGTCAGTGCTGGTGATACGGTGATCCATGATGTGTTGTTGCCCGCCGGCGGTACCGGTGGCGTGATCATTATTGATGCGGCGGGCAATGTGCACATGCCGTTTAATACCGAAGGTATGTACCGCGCTAAACGGGTCGGCAATCAACCGACTGAAGTGGGCATCTACAAAAACTGAGGATGCATTAACATCAGGCCGTGCTGCTGGTAAACTGCACCTCGTTATTCACTGCGTTGTCGGGAACATCGTGCAGCAATCGACTCAATCAGCAGCCCAGGCTATTATTTTTCCCGCCGAATTACCGGTGGTGCAAGCGAAAGCCGAGATCCAAGCGGCTATCGCTGCCCATCAGGTGATTATTGTGGCTGGCGAAACTGGCTCGGGTAAAACCACCCAGTTACCGAAA
>CAYXGO010000053.1:0-9438 GCA_964464575.1 uncultured Pseudomonas sp.
GCACGCTGGCAACAGGTGTTAGAGCAGGGGGTGCCAAATTATTTTGGTCCACAACGTTTTGGGCGCCAAGGGCAGAACATCGACAAAGCGCGGGCATGGTTTAGCGGTCAGCTGCGACAAAAGCTGTCGCGCACCCAATCGGGACTGCTGCTGTCGAGTGCGCGAGCGTTTTTGTTTAATCAAATTGCCAGTGCACGCATCAGTGCTCAGCGGCTAGCCATTGAGCCGGGCGATGCGCTGATGCTGGCAGGCAGCCATTCATTTTTTGTTGCCGAACAGAGTGATGACACACTGGTCGCGCGCTTGCAGCAGGGCGATATCCAACTTACCGCCGCGCTACCAGGCTCTGGCCGTAACCCAGTATCCGGTGCCATAGCTGAGTTTGAGCAGGATATTATTGCTAAGCATGCTGAGCTCTACGACGGCTTGCAGAAACATCGGGTCGACGCGGCTCGGCGGCCATTACTGGTGCGTTTAGCCGAGGCCCAATTAACCCAACTTGATGCACAGCGGGTACGGCTTGAGTTTGCCCTGCCCAGTGGCAGTTTTGCTACCAGTGTGCTGCGTGAGCTGATGAGCGCTCCCGTAACCGAATTAACCGAAACCACAACAGGTCACCAAGCGTATGATGAAGTTATTAGTGAGTAACGACGACGGTGTTCATGCACCGGGTATTGAAGCACTGTATGAGCAGCTTAAACACATTGCGCAAGTGCGCGTCATTGCCCCTGATCGCAATTGCAGCGGTGCCAGTAATTCATTGACCTTGCATAATCCGTTACGGGTGCAGCGTTTACCGAACGGCTTTTATTCGCTCAATGGCACGCCAACCGATTGCGTGCATTTGGGCACCAACTCGCCGCTGGCCGATGATGTGGATTTAGTGGTGTCGGGTATTAACGATGGCCCGAATATGGGCGATGACGTGCTCTATTCAGGTACCGTGGCAGCCGCAATGGAAGGGCGCTATATGGGCTTGCCGGCGATTGCGGTGTCGATGGGCTCACGTGGGCATGATTACTATGAAACCGCCGCACGGGTGGTGGCTGATGTGGTGAATAAAATGGCGCAACAGCCATTACGGCTCGATACGATCCTCAATATCAATGTGCCGTCGGTGCCCTATGAGCAATTGAAGGGCATTAAAGTGACTCGCTTAGGGCGGCGCCATCGTGCCGAAACCATGGTGCAGGCCAAAGATCCATTTGGCCGCGAAATCTACTGGTACGGGCCGATTGGTGGTCATCAAGATGATGCCGAAGGCACTGACTTTCATGCGGTGCAGCATGGCTATGTATCGATTACCCCAATTAGTCTGGATATGACCGCACAATCGCATCAACAGACACTCTCAACGTGGTTGGCGAATAGCGATTCATGATGATGCAAAATTTTCAGGGCATGGCGCGGCGGCTAGTCGATAAATTAGCCGCTGAGGGCATTTCAGATAAACGCGTGTTGCAGGTGATAGAAACCACTCCGCGGCATCTATTTATGCCGGAAT
The DNA here is from genome assembly GCA_964464575.1 of uncultured Pseudomonas sp. Taxonomy (GTDB): domain Bacteria; phylum Pseudomonadota; class Gammaproteobacteria; order Enterobacterales; family Alteromonadaceae; genus Pseudidiomarina. The sequence continues at coordinate 1,505 of CAYXGO010000053.1, forward strand.
CGCTGGCTCACAAAGCCTATGAAAATACCGCCTTACCGATTGGCAGCGGGCAAACTATTTCGCAGCCGCTTATGGTTGCTAGTATGACCCAGTTGCTCACTCAACATCACTGTAAGCGGGTGCTTGAAATTGGCACCGGCAGCGGCTATCAAACCGCTGTGTTGGCGCAATTGGTGGAGCAGGTGTTTTCGGTGGAACGCATTGCTGAGTTGCAATATCAGGCCAAACGGCGGCTAAAAAAACTCGATTTGCACAACATTAGCATGCGCCATGGCGATGGTTGGCAAGGCTGGGCAAGTAAAGCACCGTTCGACGGTATTATTGTTACCGCTGCTGCTAGCGATATTCCCACCGCACTGATGCAACAATTAGCCGATGGTGGGGTACTCATCATACCGGTGGGTACAACCCAACAGCGGCTTTATGTGATTCGCCGTTTTGGCGATGATTTTGAACAAAAACAGTTAGCTGATGTCAAGTTTGTACCCTTAGTACCAGGAGCGTTGTTGTGAAAATTTTTGGCTGGTTGTACGACAAGGTTTTAACTTGGTCACTGCATCGTCGCGCCCCAGCTATTTTGGGCTGGTTGAGCTTTGCCGAAGCAGTTATTTTCCCTATTCCTACCGATGTGATGCTGGCGCCTATGGCAATGACCCAGCCGAAAAAAGCCTGGTATTTCGCTACTATTACCACGGTGACATCGGTATTAGGCGGCATAGCCGGTTATCTTTTGGGGTACATTGCCTTTGAACCGTTGGTGTTGCCGGCCATTGAATGGCTAGGCTGGCAAGACAAGTTGGCTACGGTGACCGACTGGTTTCAGGCCTATGGTTTCTGGATTATTTTCATTGCTGGATTCTCGCCATTGCCCTATAAGCTGTTTACTGTAACCGGCGGTATGTTGCAGGTGGCGTTAGTACCCTTTATTCTGGGCTCATTAATTAGTCGTGGTTTACGGTATTTTATCGTGGCTGGATTGATGCGCACAGGAGGACCGGCAATGGCCGATAAGTTACGTGCTTATGTAGACCGAATTGGCTGGGGCATGGTGATTATCGCCGTGATTGCTTATGTATGGACACGTTAGAGTTATTGTTATTGTTGGCTTATTACTGAGCCAAATCAGTTGTGCCGGCCGTGATGCGCCGGCGCCGGTAGATCGGCTCTACCAGGGTAAATCCTATCTCGATTTTGAAGCTGGCAGCTTGCGCGAAGAGAGCTACCAAGTGGTAGCTGGCGACACCCTCTATTCAATTGCCTTTCGTGCCAATGTCGATGTGCGCACATTGGCCGAATTAAATAAGTTGCGCGACCCCTATGTGATTGTACCCGGTCAAAACTTGCGTTTAGTGACTGCCTCAAGTAGTCAGCAAGGCATTGATCCAGCAGTTAATAAAGAGTATCGTGATACCAAACAACAACAAAATAGTGATAAAAAAGTAACGCCACCCACGCGTCCCAAGCCAAGCCCTCCTAAGCTGGATATTAATACCGGTGAGGTGTTTGTCAGTAACAACGACATTCAATGGCAATGGCCAGCGTCAGCGCGTGTCAGTACCGAGTTTTCCGCCGCCGAAGCAGGCAGCAAAGGTATCGACCTCAGCGGCAATCGCGGTGATCCGGTGTATGCCGCGGCATCAGGTAAAGTGGTTTATGTAGGTAATGCGTTAAAAGGTTTCGGCAATTTAATCATTTTGAAACATAACGATGATTACATAACAGCGTATGCCCACAATCAGCAACTGCTGGTTACAGAACAACAATGGGTCAACGCGGGTGACGAAATTGCTAAAATGGGAGATTCTGACGCCGAACGGGTTAAATTGCATTTTCAAGTGCGATTCCGTGGCAAGTCAGTGAATCCCAGACACTATTTGCCTCGGGGGAAGCAATGAGTCGTCGTAACGATGAAGTTGAAGATATAGATGAGCAAGAACTGCTATCTGCAATGCAGAATGGCGATGCTCAGGCTACCTCAGATGTTGACCACGAGTTTGAAGAGATTCTCGCCAATACCAGCACCGCACAAAAGAAATTCGATGCCACTCAGCTGTATCTTACCGAAATTGGTTTCTCGCCGTTACTGACTGCAGCCGAAGAAGTCACTTTTGCCCGCCTAGCACGAAAAGGCGATAAGCAAGCACGCAGCCGCATGATAGAGAGCAATCTGCGCTTGGTGGTGAAAATTGCCCGGCGCTACACCAACCGCGGTATGGCGTTGCTAGATTTGGTCGAAGAAGGCAATTTGGGCTTGATTCGTGCGGTGGAAAAATTTGATCCGGAGCGTGGTTTTCGTTTTTCCACCTATGCAACCTGGTGGATTCGGCAAACTATTGAACGCGCTATCATGAACCAAACTCGTACGATTCGGTTGCCGATTCATGTGGTTAAAGAATTAAACAGTTATTTACGCACCGCTCGTGAGTTATCGCAAACTCTTGACCACGAGCCAACCGCCGAAGATATTGCGGCACGTATGGACGTTAATGTTGCCGACGTGACCAAGATGTTACGTTTAAATGAACGTATCACCTCAGTGGATACCCCTATGGGGGGCGAGGGCAATGACAAATCCTTAGTGGATGTGTTGTCAGCCGATCATGAGCAGGGCCCCGAAGGTATTCTGCAAGACGATGATCTGCGCGAGCATATCTTAGCCTGGCTCAATAGCCTCAACAGCAAACAGCGTGAAGTGTTGGCGCGACGGTTTGGCCTGCTCGGTCATGAGCCTGCCACTCTAGAAGACGTCGGCCGAGAAATTGGCTTGACCCGCGAGCGGGTGCGGCAAATTCAAGTAGAAGCGCTGCGCCGCCTGCGTGATTTAATGCGCCAACAAGGCCTCAGCCTTGATGCCTTGTTTCACCGCGATTAATTCCCAACCATCACTTGTTCAATTGCTGTTGTAGCGCAGCTAACTGCTGCAAAGCCTGTAACGGTGTCAGTTGATTCACATCGAGCGTAGCTAATTGGTTCAGTACCGGGTGCGGTGCTGGCTGCTGGGGTGTTACCGAGCGCGCTGCGGGCGCCGCAGCTGGTGCGCTATGTTCGTACTGCTGCAAAAAGTCTCGTGCGGTTTGCAGGGTAGCTAGCGGTAGCCCAGCCAGTTGTGCCACCTGAATACCAAAACTGCGGCTCGCTGCACCCGCTTCAACATGATGTTGAAAAACAATGCCATCGCCATGCTCTACAGCACTCACATGGACATTCTCGCAGCCGGGCTGGGCGCCAATGCGTTCGGTCAGTTCAAAGTAGTGAGTGGCAAACAACGTCAAAGCTTGATTGTGTAGGCGCAGGTGCTCAGCACAGGCATACGCCAAAGCCATGCCATCGTAGGTGGAGGTACCCCGCCCAATTTCATCCATAATCACCAAACTATGCGGCCCAGCATGGTGCAGGATATTGGCTGCCTCGGTCATTTCCACCATAAAAGTTGAACGGCCCGAGGCTAAGTCATCGGAGGCACCAATGCGGGTGAAAATACGGTCAATGCTGCCTATTGTAGCGCTATCGGCGGGCACAAAACTGCCGCAATAAGCCATGATCACTAGCAATGCGGTTTGCCGCATATAAGTCGATTTACCGCCCATATTAGGGCCAGTGATCAGCAGCATACGGCGCGCTTGGGTTAACCGCGTAGCGTTGGCGATAAACGGCTGTTGTTGCAGGCGTTCCAACACCGGGTGGCGACCAGCGCGGATATCAATAACGGCATCGCTGACCAAGTTAGGGCGCACATATTGATGGCTCAGGGCCTGTTCGGCAAAGCTACGTAATACATCTAGTTCAGCCAACGAACGCGCAGTTAATTGCAGCGTGGTGAGTTCAGCGGCAATGGTTTCTAGCAACTCGTCATAGAGCCATTTTTCTCGCATCAGCGCGCGACTTTGGCTCTGCAACACTTGGTCTTCATGGGTTTTTAATTCAGCAATGATAAAGCGTTCGGCATTTTTTAGCGTTTGCCGACGTTGGTAATCGGCCGGCACTTGCGCGGCGGCACTACGGCTGGTTTCAATGTAGAAGCCATGAACCTTGTTATACCCCACCTTCAGGCTACTTATACCCGTACGTTGGCGCTCGCGTTGCTCAATTTGTGTTAATAAATCGGTGGCGCCATCGGCGAGCGCACGTTGTTTATCTAGCTCGGCATCGTAGCCGCTGGCAATCACCCCACCATCGCGGATCAGCTGTGGTGGTTGTTCAACCAAAGCCTGTTGTAGTTCGGTCAGTAATTCAGGGAAGCTATGAATGCGCTGCTGCCACAGTTGCAGAGCAGGGTGCTGCAGGTGCTGTTGCAATGTCGGTAGTTGTTCTAGAGCACTACGAATACGAGCAAGATCGCGCGGGCGCGCGCTACGCAGTGCCACTCGCGTCAGAATTCGTTCAAGATCGCCAATTTGACGCAACTGCTGCTTCAATTGGGCAAAGTCGAGTTGCTGCAGCGCTGCTACGGCATCATGGCGCTGGCTAACTTGCTGTTGATCACGCAAGGGTTGTTGCAGCCAGCGTTGTAACAGGCGGCTTCCCATAGCGGTTGCGGTGTCATCAAGTACATCAAACAAAGAGGTTTTAGCACCACTTAATGAGCGTATAACTTCTAAATTACGGCGACTGACGGCATCAAGCTGGAGCAGTTGATCGCGTTGCTCAACGTGGAGTTGATTAATATGCGGTAGAGCAGCGCGTTGGGTGCTACGCACATAGCTAATAATGGCACCGGCGGCACCCACCATTGGGCTATTGGCGGTAATACCAAAGCCGTCTAGATGGCGCACGTTGAACTGCCGAAGCAGCAGTTGTTCGGCGCTACTGTACTCAAATTCCCAGTCTGGGCGGCGGCGCACGCAATCACAGATTTGCTTAGCTGCTGGCCATTGAAAGGTATCTGGATGCAATAACTCTGCCGGTTGTAGCCGATTCAGCTCAACCGTTAATTGTGCCTCGTCAGCGCAGTCCAACACCTGAAAACGGCCGCTGGCCATGTCTAAGTAGGCAATTGCGAACTGCTGACCATGCGGATTAACCGCGACTAACAGATTTTCTTTCTCGGCGGGTAATAATGCTTCATCGGTTAAGGTGCCGGGCGTCAAAATACGCACAACCTGACGTTCTACCGGGCCTTTACTGGTGGCAGGATCACCAATTTGTTCGCAGATCGCGACCGATTCGCCCAGTTGCAACAGCCGGGCTAAGTAGCCCTCTACCGCATGGTAGGGCACCCCAGCCATGGGAATGGGTTCGCCATTACTAGCCCCGCGTTTAGTCAACGAGATGTCTAACAGAGCCGCAGCACGCTGCGCGTCGGCATAGAACAATTCGTAAAAATCGCCCATACGATAGAATAATAAGGTGTCGGCGTGTTCCGCTTTGATGCGCAGATATTGTTGCATCATGGGCGTATGTGAAGCGAGTTCAGCACTGTTCTTTTGTGTGGTCGACATGCCTGTTATTATCCGTATAGTAGCCGTGTTATAGCGTCGAGGAATGTCCAAATGGTATCACAAACTTGGCTTGATTTAGCAGCTAATTTAGCCACTTGGCTGCGCGCCAAAAACTGGCAAGTAGTGACCGCAGAATCCTGCACGGGCGGTGGGATAGGTTATGCTATGAGTGCTTTAGCAGGTAGTTCAGACTGGTTTGCAGGCGGTTTTATTACCTATTCCAATGCGCTCAAACAGCAACTGCTGGGTGTGCCGCAGGCGACCTTAGACAGCTGTGGTGCGGTCTCTGCTGAAACTGCAGCAGCCATGGCCCAGGGCGCCTGTCGCGTCAGTGGTGCTGAGGTTGCGGTGGCGGTGACAGGAGTGGCGGGTCCCAGCGGTGGCAGCGCAAGTAAACCGGTTGGTTTAGTCTGGTTTGGCTTAGCTTGGCCGGGTGGCGTCATGACTTGGCAGCAGCATTTTAGTGGCGACCGTGCCGCAGTTCGCGAAGCGACCATTGCTGAAGCACTACAGAGTTTTAAAAAAATACTTGATACTGTATAAATACACAGTATACTAATTTCAATTGAGTCAACTGCTACGGAACCCCATATGAGCAACGATAACAAACAAAAAGCCCTTGATGCCGCGTTAAGTCAAATTGAACGTCAATTCGGCAAAGGCTCCATTATGCGTTTAGGTGATAACCGCGCGCTGGATATCGATTCGGTCTCAACCGGTTCATTAAGTCTTGATATCGCCTTAGGTATCGGTGGTTTGCCTTATGGCCGTATTGTTGAAATCTATGGTCCTGAATCAAGCGGTAAAACGACACTGACCTTGCAGGTTGTCGCGGAAGCACAAAAACAAGGTAAAACCTGTGCCTTCGTCGATGCTGAACACGCGCTCGACCCAATCTATGCGGCAAAGTTAGGCGTCAACGTTGACCAACTCTTGGTATCGCAACCGGATACCGGTGAACAGGCCCTTGAAATTTGTGACATGTTAGTGCGCTCAGGTGCAGTTGACGTGGTGGTAGTTGACTCGGTTGCGGCATTAACCCCGAAAGCCGAAATTGAAGGCGAAATGGGCGATACCCACGTTGGTTTGCAAGCACGCTTAATGTCTCAGGCGTTACGGAAATTAACTGCGAATATCAAACGTTCAAACAGCCTGTGTATTTTCATCAACCAAATCCGCATGAAAATTGGCGTGATGTTCGGTAACCCAGAAACCACCACCGGTGGTAATGCGCTGAAGTTCTACTCGTCAGTGCGCTTAGATATTCGTCGTACCGGTGCGGTGAAAGAGGGTGATGAAGTTGTCGGTAACGAAACCCGCGTGAAAGTGGTCAAGAACAAGGTGGCGCCGCCATTCAAGCAAGCCGAGTTCCAGATCATGTACGGCAGTGGTATTTCGAAAGAAGGCGAGCTAATTGATTTGGGCGTGAAGCAAAAAATCATCGACAAAGCCGGTGCTTGGTATAGCTACAAAGGCGACAAGATTGGCCAAGGTAAAGCTAACGCCATGAAGTACCTCAATGAACATAAAGAGGTCGCTGCGGAAGTTGAGAAACTATTGCGTGAGCAATTATTGGCTAAGCCAACAGGTGACAAGCCAGTGAGTGAATTAAGCGTCAGTCATGACGATGACGATGCTGCGCTCATGGATGATGATTTGATTTAAGCATACTAGGAAGGCAGCTATGGCAACAGTAAAGGTCGCACTTGCTCTTGGTGGTGGTGCGGCGCGGGGGTGGGCCCATATTGGCGTTATCCGCGCGTTACAAGAAATGGATATCTCGGTCAGTATTGTTGCTGGCACCTCAATCGGCTCCCTCGTGGGGGCCGGTTTTGCTTCTGGCAAACTCGATGAATTAGAAAGCTGGGTACGCGGCATGGATCGTTGGCAAGTGATCCGCTTGTTAGATATTGGCTTTAATCGTGGTGCATTAATTCACGGCGATAAAGTCTTTGGCCACGCCCGTGATCTGCTGGGCAAAGTAAGTATTGAAGACCTACCCATGTGCTTTGCTGCCGTGGCAACAGACCTTCATAGCGGCCGCGAGGTGTGGTTGCGAGAGGGCGATGTGTATGACGCAGCGCGTGCCTCTTGTGCGGTTCCGGGCTTATTAGCTGCTACATTGCACAATGAACGCTGGTTAGTCGATGGCGGTTTAGTCAACCCGGTACCGGTATCCTTGTGTCGTGCACTCGGTGGCGAGTTGGTGATCGCAGTAAATCTCAATGATCAGCAAAGCACTGAAGTGAATATCAATGAACAACCAGGCCTACTAAGCGTGGTTGCCAGCTCTATCGATATCATGCAAGAGCGTATCACCCGTGCACGCTTGGCCGGTGACCCACCCGACATCCTCATTCAACCCAAGTTGGGCGGTATTGGCTTACTCGAGTTTGAACGCGGCAACGAAGCCATTGATATTGGCTATAAGGCCACCATGCGTATGAAAGAACAAATCGAACAAAAATTGAAACAAAATTTTAAGTGCATCAAACT
>CAYXGO010000054.1:0-9312 GCA_964464575.1 uncultured Pseudomonas sp.
AACAGATTATTAGCAGCCAAGTCGGTGAATTTAATGCCTGGTTGCGTAGTCTTGACCATGTCGATTTGTTGCGTGATTACCGCCAGCGCGCCGAGGCCTTAGCCCACGAGCAGTTGCTGCGGGCGCAACAGCAACTGGCGGCGGGGAAGCCAGCCGACGACGTGCTGCACGAGCTGACCCAACGCTTAACCAATAAATTTTTACACGCACCAACGCGGCTCATTCGCGCCGCTGGGGCGCAGGGCGATTACGCGACACTCGCCGTCTTTAAACAATTAAACACAGACGACCAATAACCTATGATCCACCCATCGATTGTCCGCAAGCTGGAAGGCTTGCTTGAGCGCTACGAAGAAGTTCAGCATTTGCTGGGCGATGCCACTGTAATTGCCAATCAAGACCGCTTTCGCGCGCTATCGCGGGAATATTCGCAACTGGAAGAAATCGTTGCCTGTTTCAGTGAGTACCAGCAATTACAAGCCGATGAAGCTGGCGCCCGCGAAATGCTGCAGGAAGATGATGCCGAAATGCGCGAAATGGCAGAGTTAGAGCTGGCTGAGAGTAAAGTCAAGCTGGAGCGCGTGGCACAGCAACTGCAGGTGCTATTATTACCGCGCGATCCGAACGATGACCACCCGTGTTACCTGGAAATTCGTGCCGGCGCCGGTGGTGATGAAGCGGCCATTTTTGCCGGTGACTTATTCCGTATGTACAGCCGTTATGCTGAGGTCAATGGTTGGAAAGTCAGTATCGTCAGTTGTAATGAAGGCGAACACGGTGGCTATAAAGAAGTGATCGCGCACATGTCTGGCGATGGCGCTTATGGTCGCATGAAATTTGAATCAGGCGGTCATCGTGTACAACGCGTCCCCGAAACCGAATCACAGGGGCGCGTGCACACCTCTGCCTGTACCGTGGCGGTGTTGCCAGAGGTGCCTGAAGCCGATGCTATTGAGATTAACCCGGCTGATTTGCGTATCGATACCTATCGTGCTTCAGGCGCTGGCGGTCAGCACGTTAACCGGACCGACTCGGCCATTCGTATCACCCACATTCCGTCGGGTGTGGTGGTGGAGTGTCAAGAAGAACGCTCACAGCATAAAAACCGTGCCAAAGCTATGTCAGTGCTGCAAGCACGCCTACAAAAAGCGGCGGATGATAAGCGCGCTGCCGAAGAGCAAAGTACTCGCCGTAGCTTGGTTGGTAGTGGCGATCGCTCAGAGCGTATTCGTACTTATAACTACCCACAGGGGCGGGTCAGCGATCATCGCATCAACCTGACGCTGTATCGTCTTGATGAAGTACTCAATGGCTCGCTCGACTTGCTCCTCGATGCCATCATCCAAGAACATCAGGCGGATCAGCTAGCAGCCCTAGCGGAACAGCATTCATGACCGAGGCGTTGCTATCGATTGCTGAAGTGATTCAACAGGCGCAGCGGCGCTTGTGGCAAAGTGATAGTGCGCGACTTGATAGCGAATTATTATTAGCTAAGGTACTGGATAAACCGCGCAGCTATCTGCTGACGTGGCCAGAGCGTGCGCTGAGTGCACAACAGCAACAGGCTTTTGAACAGCTGATTAGTGCCCGCGAGCAAGGTCAGCCGGTGGCTTATTTGCTCGGTCAGCGTGAGTTTTGGTCGTTACCACTGGAAGTGAATGATAGTACCTTGATCCCGCGCCCTGAAACTGAGCATTTGGTTGAGGCAGCGCTAGCGCTTGATCTGCCCGAACAGGCTCAGGTAGCCGATTTAGGCTGCGGCAGCGGCGCCATTGCGCTGGCTTTAAAGAGTGAGCGGCCACAGTGGCAAGTGATTGGCTTAGAGCGTGATGCCGGTGCGGTGGCGTTAGCGCAGCGTAATGCTGAGCGGCTACAACTGGATATCACGGTGCTGCAGAGCGACTGGTTTAGTCAGTTACCGGCGCAGCAGCGTTTGCATGCCATTGTCAGTAATCCGCCGTACATTGACGCCGATGACCCGCACTTGCAGCAAGGCGATGTGCGCTTTGAGCCACGCTCGGCTTTAGTCGCGGCACAGCAAGGTTTGGCAGATTTAGCTTGGCTGATTGCGCAGGCGCCACAGGTGCTTCACCACGGTGGTTGGTTATTGTTGGAACATGGCTGGCAACAAGCAAACGCAGTGCGGGAATTGTTTCTGCAGCATGGTTATCAGCAGGTTTCTAGCCAGCGTGATTATGCTAAGCTGGAACGTATCACGCTGGCACAATGGGTAGGCTAATGACTGTCAATCAAGAATTTTTGTTTGCCGATGAACCGCAACCACAACAACGGGTAAACCCGAAATTACCGGGTTGGAAGGTGTTGATTGTGGATGATGAAAAAGAGGTCCATGCGGTCACCCGTTTGGCACTGATGGAATTAACCTTTGAGCAACGCGGATTGGAATTTTTAAGTGCTTATTCGCGCGCTGAGGCTGAGCAACTAGTGACCCAACATCACGACATTGCGCTTATTTTGCTCGATGTGGTGATGGATACTGATGACGCCGGCTTGAAGGTTACTGAATATGTTCGCAATACGGTGAAGAATCAATTTTCTCGGATCATTCTGCGTACCGGGCAACCGGGGCAAGCGCCGGAGCGTGCAGTGGTGATTCATTATGATATTAATGACTATAAAGCGAAAACCGAACTGACCTCGCAGAAGTTGTTTACAGCGGTCATGTCGGCATTGCGCTCGTATCGCGATATTATGCGTGTTGAGCAACAACGCCTGCACGTGCAGCAGCAGCTTGAGCAGGTCTTACAACAATTACAACACGATTTTCCGGCGGCTTATCAACAGGTCACCGCCCGCCTATCTGAGGAGCAACACTAAATGTCTTATCTCGCGCTTAAACACATTCACGTCACCCTAGTGGTCATCAGTGTGTTGTTTTTTATTCTGCGGTTTTTCTGGCGCAGCATGGATGCCCAGATCGCTAAGCAAAAATGGGTTAAAATAGCCCCGCATATCATTGATACCTTGTTGCTGGTGAGTATTGTCGCCTTGGTTTGGCAGGGACTGGTATTAGAAGCCGCCTGGTATATGAATAAAACCATCGGCCTGATTGGCTATATCGTGTTTGGCATTGTAGCCATGCGTGCCCAAACGGCCTTATGGCGTTATGTTGGCTTCTTTGTAGCATTGGGTTGGGTCATGCTGTTACTGCATGTGGCCTACGCCAAAGTGCCATTGTTTGGTTAATGATAAGAAAGAGTCAGTGGTTTAACACAGTATGAATTTTAGTTATCTCGACTATGTCGACCAAGAGTTGCTGCCCACCATTGAAATTGCATGGGATATCAGCCGTGTGTTTCACAGTGATAGCGACCAGCACATCGCCGAGTTTTATCAGTTAGCGCGCGGTGCCGCTGAAGCCACGGAAGACTTGAGCGGCATGGAACGGTTAAATGCCCTGTGCGATAATTTTTATCTGCACATGGGCTTTAGCGATGCGCCGGAGCCAGTGCTCGGTGCCAAGCGGGTGTTGTTGGACCGCGTGATTCGCTTGCGCACAGGTATGCCGGTAAGCCTAGCTATTTTGCTGCAGGAAGTAGCCGCCTACGCGGGTCTTACCCTGGAGCTGATTGATTTTCCGGGCTATCCATTGTTGCGCTTCGATGATGCCGGGCATAGCTACTTTATTGACCCCATCAATGGCGAAATTTTAGCGGGTGAGCAAGTGCAAGGTCGGTTTGAAGATCTGACCGAAGACAGCTTAGATTTTGCCTGGGACATGCTTGAAATTGCTGATCAAAAAAGCTTGTTAGTACGCTATTTAAGCGAGCTAAAACATGCGTTTATTAATGATTTAGCCTTTGCTGATGCACTCACCGTAGTGCACATGATTTTACAATTGTTGCCTGATGATCCGTACGAGATCCGTGACCGTGGTTACGTGTTCGAAGAGTTGGACTGCCAACAAGCAGCAGTTGACGACTACCAATATTTTGTCGAACAATGCCCCGATGATCCGAGCGCACAGTTATTGCGCTTACAACTCGAAACCTGGGCGACGCCAACGCATACCCTGCATTAGGCGGCGCTGTAGACTAATAACAACACGAGGTTCGCATGGAGAGCACAGCATTAATTAGCAACGAAGGTATGGTTTTGGGATTACTCGCCGCGATTTTGGGCGCGGTGTTTTACACCCAGCAGTCGAGCCATAGTTTTTGGCAAAAGTTCTATCAATGGGTACCAGCACTGTTGTTGTGTTACTTCATTCCATCACTTTTGAACACCTTCAATATTGTTGATGGCGAAACCTCTGGCGTTGCCAAGGTGGTCAAAACCTATTTGCTACCAGCCTGTTTGGTGTTACTGACCTTAAGCCTGGACCTGAAAGCCATCGCCAAATTGGGTTGGAAACTGGTGCTGTTATTTTTTGTTGGTACCTTCGGTATTTTTATTGGTGGACCGATTGCCTTGCTTATTGTTGGCGCAATTTTTCCAGAAATGTTGGGTGTTGACGGTCCCGAAGCGGTGTGGCGCGGCATGACCACGGTAGCCGGTAGCTGGATTGGCGGCGGCGCCAACCAATTAGCCATGAAAGAAACCTTCGAAGTAGGCGGTAGTATCTTCTCAGCCATGGTGACGGTGGATATTATTGTCGCCAATATTTGGATGGCAGTGCTGCTGTATTTGGCGGCTAACAGTAAACGTATTGATGCCAAAATGGGCGCCGATGTGTCAGCTATTGACGATATCAAACGCCGTGTTGAAAACTTCGAAGCGGAACATAAACGGATTCCCAGCCTCAATGAGCTGATGATGATTTTAGCTGTAGCCTTTGGTGCGGCGGCGATTGGTCATTATGTAGCAGACGTGATGTCACCCTTTATTGCTGAAAATTATCCAGCCCTGAAAGCATTGAGCCTTGATGCCAAATTCTTGTGGGTGATTGTGATCGCCACAGCGGTTGGTATTGGCTTGTCTTTTACTCGGGCTCGCAACCTTGAGGGCGCAGGTGCCTCACGCATTGGCTCAGTGATGATTTATTTCTTAGTGGCGAGTATTGGCTTAACTATGGATGTTACGGCTATCGTCGAAGTGCCGAAATACTTCTTGATTGGGGTGATTTGGATGCTGATTCACGCCGGCCTGATTGTTGGTGTAGCGCGGGTGATTAAAGCACCATTGTTTTACATGGCGGTGGCCAGTAAAGCCAACGTTGGTGGTGCCGCATCAGCACCGGTGGTGGCCTCAGCCTTCCATCCATCATTGGCGTCGGTGGGCGTGTTGCTGGCGGTACTAGGCTATGCTATCGGCACCTACGTGGCCTATTTATGTGGATTGGTGCTGCGCGCCATAGCGCTGTAACGGAGACTATTGTGATCAATACCCAAGTCATTAAAGTTGGTAATACAGTTCAGGTGGCGAATCATTTGCCGTTGGTGTTGTTTGGCGGCATGAATGTGTTGGAATCGCGCGATTTGGCCATGCGTATTGCTGAGCACTATGTCACCGTGACGCAAAAGCTCAACATACCTTATGTATTCAAAGCTTCGTTCGATAAAGCTAATCGCTCATCCATTCACTCCTATCGTGGCCCTGGCCTAGACAAAGGGCTGGAGATTTTCGCCGAGATCAAAGCCACCTTTGGCGTGCCTATTATCACTGATGTGCACGAACCTGCGCAGGCCGCAACGGTAGCCGAAGTAGCCGATATTATTCAGTTACCAGCATTTTTAGCACGCCAAACTGATTTAGTCGTGGCTATGGCGAAAACTGGTGCCATTATCAACGTTAAGAAACCGCAATTTTTGGCCCCGGCAGAAATGCGCCATATTTTGAAAAAGTTTGCTGAAGCCGGCAACCATAACGTGATTTTGTGTGAGCGCGGCAGTTGTTTTGGTTACAACAACTTAGTGGTCGATATGCTCGGCATGGATGACATGAAGCAGTTGGCGCCGGTGATGTTTGATGCCACTCACGCGCTGCAGCGGCCCGGTGGGCGCGCCGATTCAGCCGATGGTCGACGGGCACAGGCGGCGGTATTAGCCCGCTCTGGTATAGCGCTGGGGCTGGCTGGGTTGTTTATTGAAGCGCACCCGAATCCTGATGAAGCGCTGTGTGACGGCCCTTGTGCGTTACCATTGGCGAAGCTAGAGCCGTATTTACAGCAAATGAAAGCGTTGGACGATTTAGTGAAAAGTTTTCCACTATTAGATACGAATAACTAGTTCATCTTCACGATATAAAACGTTTGTGTTTGTGTCTCGCTATCAGTCATCATGACGCTTTGATAGCGTTCACTGTACCAGTGCTCCTGCACCATTTTTTGATGAAAGCTACTCATAAAATCAATAGGTGCGTCGGTGTTGGTAAACTGTACCTCGCAAACCGTGGTAAAGCATTCAATGTAATTTAACGTTGCTCTGTGCAGGGACTCGTTCTTGTCATAGAGTAGCTGCAGATTCTCTTGCATAGCGTAAGCCCAGTCTTGATCAATTGCTTCGGTCTGAATCAGCTCCTTGACCTTGTCAACGTTTATGGCTTTTTTCAACAGCTCGGCTACTTCCGCGTCGGTATACTGTAGCGATGTATATTCGGTTCGGGGAGGTGGTGCAGTTGGTGCACTATGATCGGTAACGTCCACCTCAGCCACTTCGACCTCGCTATGTTTGATAGTATCGACAGTGATCTCGCGTTCAATTTGGTGCTGTGTGCCTTGTGAAGCGGTTAGTTGGCTATCCGTAGTTAACGGTAGCGGATTCACCTGTTGCTGTGCAGGTTGAGTGATGGCCGCCGACTCTTGCCATAATAGATAACTTAATACAGCAATGATGCTGAGATAGATAAGGTGAGTCCATTTTGTCATGTTTGTGTTCCCTTTATTGGCGCTACGGATTGGCTTGCACAGGCTGTCAATCTGTTTTAAATTGAAACATACGTTTAAAATATGCGTTCTAAACACGCACAACTCATCAACAAGGCGCTCCATATGGCGAAGCGAGAAACAACGAAAGATAAAATTCTCAACGTTGCGGAAGCATTGTTCGCTGAACACGGCTTTGAACAAACGTCATTACGGCAAATCACCACCGAGGCTGAGGTTAACCTTGCCTCGGTGAACTATCACTTTGGCTCAAAAAAAGCGCTGATTCAAGCAGTGATGGCGCGTTATCTTGAGGTGTTTATGCCGGCGTTACAGCGTCAATTTGAGCAACTTGCGCTGCAACCAGTCATTAACTCACGGCAAGTATTCGACTGTTTTCGTGAGCCGCTGCGCGAGTTAACCACAGTTCGTAAGCATGGGCCGACTTATTTTCTTAGCCTGTTGGGCTTTGCCTACGCAGAGATCCAGGGGCATTTGCGCCGCTACATCATGACTCACTTTGGCGATGTCATGCAGTTATTGCAGACCATGATGCACCGCGCCAACCCCAATTTAAGCCCGCTGGATATGTTTTGGCGCTTACATTTTGTGCTAGGTACCTTGGTATTTGCTCAGGTGTCTGGGCGGGCGCTGCGTGAAATCGCCGCAGCGGATTTTGGTGAGAGTGTGCGTGCTGATCAAATCATCGACAAGCTAATTCCATTCGTAGCCGGTGGCGTTGACGCTGCGGTTGCTTAACATAGGTGATGTATGAGTATTTTGATTTTGTTGTTGGTACTGGTGGCCTTGCTATTTGTAGTCACCGATATTCGCCGGAGCCTCATTAGCCGCCCAATGTTTGCGTTTTTTAAGCGCGTACTACCGCCGTTATCGGCCACTGAGCGCGCGGCGATGGAAGCGGGGGATGTTTGGTGGGATGCTGAACTGTTTAGCGGCCGCCCCAATTGGGATCGTTTGCATAGTGTCAATGCGCCGGTATTTAGCGCCCATGAACAAGATTTTATTAATAACCAGCTAGAACAGCTGCTTGCCATGCTGGACGATTATAAAATCGTACAGAAGCAGCGTGATCTGCCCAAGCCGGTGTGGGATTTTATTCGCAGGGAAAAATTCTTTGCCATGATCATTGGTAAAGAGTTTGGTGGTTTAGCATTTTCACCAGCGGCCAATTCACATATTGTGTCACGCATTGCTACGCGCTCAATTAGTGCCGCAGTGACGGTGATGGTGCCGAACTCGCTAGGGCCGGGTGAACTACTCACTCATTATGGTACCGAACAACAAAAAAACTATTGGTTACCGCGTTTAGCCGATGGCACCGATATTCCGTGTTTTGCCTTAACCGGTCCTGAGGCGGGTTCCGACGCTGGAGCTATTCCAGATAACGGAATTATTTGCCGGGCTGAGCATGATGGTAAAGAAACCATTGGTATTCGGCTGAATTGGGACAAGCGCTACATTACTTTAGCGCCGGTTGCCACGGTACTGGGTTTAGCCTTTAAATTATATGATCCAGAGCAGCTGCTCGGTGAGCACGAAGAGCTGGGCATTACCTGTGCGTTGATTCCAACGAACCACCCTGGTGTAGTGACCGGTGACCGCCATTTGCCGCTCGGCCAAGCCTTTATGAACGGCACTACTTCTGGTAAGGATGTCTTCATTCCATTGGATTGGATTATTGGCGGCCCCGATTATGCTGGCAAGGGCTGGCAGATGCTGATGGAGTGTTTGTCGGCTGGGCGTGGTATTTCGTTGCCGGCATTGGCAGCGGCAACCGGCCATGTGGCTGAGCGTATGACCGGTGCTTATGGTTATGTGCGCCAACAGTTTGGCATGCCGATTGGCATGTTTGAGGGTGTGCAAGCAGCGATGGGCAAAATTGGTGGCCTCAATTACACCATTGAATCGATGCGTCGGCTGACCGTCACTGCGCTGTGTGAAGGCAAGAGCCCAGCGGTGATCACCGCTATGACCAAGTACCATATGACCGAAATGGGCCGTCAAGTGATGGAAGCAGCCATGGATGTGCACGCTGGCAAAGGTATTCAGTTGGGTCCGAAGAACTATTTGGGACATGGCTATATGGCCACGCCAGTATCGATTACCGTTGAGGGCGCGAACATTCTCACCCGTAACCTGATGATCTTTGGCCAAGGTGCGACGCGTTGTCACCCGTATGTATTGGCGGAGATGGCGGCGGCGAGCAACCCCGATGAAGAAGCCGGTTTACGCGAGTTTGATCTGTTGCTGATGAAACATCTGCGCTTTGGCGTCAGTAATTTCTTTAGCAGTTTATGGTTTGGTCTAGGCGGTGCGCGTTTTATCAAAACCCCAGTCAGTGGCTTTACCGCGCCGTATTACCAACAGTTGACGCGGATGAGCCGAGCCTTAGCGCTGACCGCTGACATGGCGATGTTGACCTTTGGCGGCGACCTAAAACGCAAAGAAATGCTATCAGCACGCCTTGG
>CAYXGO010000055.1:0-2808 GCA_964464575.1 uncultured Pseudomonas sp.
AGAACAACCGCGGTTCTAATTCTTGCATGCTGTAGCCGCAATGCGGGCAGGCAAAATTGGCCGAGAAGATGATCTCGGCGCGGCTGGCGGGCTCTTCCATAGAGGCCACAATCACCGTGCCGCCGCTCAGTTCCAGCGCGGTTTCAAATGATTCGGCTAATCGCAAGCCAAGCCCTTCGCGCACTTTAATACGATCAATCACCACCTCAATGGTGTGTTTTTTCTGCAACTCCAGCTTGGGTGGGTCGCTCAGATCACACAGCTCGCCATCAATGCGGGCGCGGATAAAACCTTGCGCCGCCAGATTCTCCAGCACCTTGCTGTGCTCACCTTTACGCTCTTGAATAATCGGCGCTAAGATCATCAGCTTCTCGCCTTCCGGCAAGGCCATCACTTGGTCGACCATTTGTGACACAGTTTGTGCTGCTAAGGTCACATCATGGGTGGGGCAGCGCGGTTCACCCACGCGCGCAAACATCAGGCGCAAATAATCGTAGATCTCAGTAATGGTGCCGACCGTAGAGCGTGGATTATGCGACGTTGATTTTTGCTCAATCGAAATAGCCGGCGATAAACCTTCAATGCTATCGACATCAGGTTTTTCCATCAGGGATAAAAACTGCCGCGCATAGGCCGATAACGACTCCACGTAGCGGCGTTGACCTTCGGCATATAAGGTGTCGAACGCCAGCGACGATTTCCCTGAACCTGATAAGCCAGTAATGACAATAAGTTTGTCCCGTGGCATGGTTAAATTGATGTTTTTCAGGTTATGGGTGCGGGCGCCGCGAATTTCGATTTTATCCATAGTGGTCGTGGTACTCCGAAGGCCTAAAAGGCATTACATAAAAGGAAACGAGCATTATCGCACAGGCGATAGCTTCTGGTACAATTGCCAGCGAAATTAAAATGATGAATTGAGAGATGCATGTCTGTAACCAGCCCTGATCACCGTCTGACCCCTCTAGAACGCCGCGCCTCTGCTGCTTTAGCTGCGGTGTTTGGAATACGTATGTTGGGGTTGTTTTTGATCATGCCGGTGATCGCCATTTATGGCCAAGCCTACCCCGATTACACGCCGTTGCTAGTTGGCCTCGCCATTGGCGCATATGGCCTCACCCAGGCGCTGTTGCAAATTCCCATGGGTATGTTGTCTGACCGTATCGGGCGGCGGCCGGTGATTGTTGGTGGTTTGTTGGTGTTTGCCGTTGGTAGCGTGGTAGCGGCTTATGCCGATACCCTGATGGGCGTGGTCGTTGGCCGTGCCTTGCAGGGTATGGGCGCTATTGCCGCGGCTATTTTAGCCTTGGCAGCCGATATTACCCGTGACCAGCAGCGCCCCAAAGTGATGGCGCTGATTGGTATGTGCATTGGCTTGTCATTCGCCTTGGCGCTGGTGTTGGGGCCATTGCTGGGTGGTGTGATGGGCCTGTCTGGACTGTTTTTGTTTACCGCAGTGAGCTCGCTACTGGGTATTTTAGTGTTTGTACTGGCGGTACCCAAAGTAGAAGCGCGCAGCAGCAAAGGCGACGTTGTGCCATTGCGGGGCGAGTTAAAGAATCTGCTCAGCCACCCGCAACTGGCGCGGCTGAATGCCGGGGTGTTTGTGCTGCACTGCATTTTGACCGCATTTTTTGTGGTGGTACCGATGCAGTTGATTACTGGTGGCTTAGCCAGTGAGCAACACGCTTGGCTGTATCTGCCGGCATTACTGGGCTCGTTCGCACTGATGGTGCCGCTGCTCATTCGCGCCGAGCGTAAGCAACAGCAACCGTTCTATTTCCGCATCGCGATTATTTTGCTGGCAGTCGCTATCGTCATTATCAGTTTTATTCCGGCGCATTGGCCGTATTTAGTGGCCGCTATTGTGCTATTTTTTGCTGGTTTTAACTTCCTTGAGGCGACGCTACCATCGTCACTGACGCGCTTTGCTCCCGCTGGGCGCAAGGGCGGTGCGAGTGGCATTTATGCTACCGCACAGTTTGCTGGGGCTTTTGTGGGTGGCGTGAGTGGCGGCTTGGTGCAGCAACATTTTGGCCTGTTTGGCGTTGGGATTTTTTGCTTGGTGCTGCTACTATGCTGGTTCATTATTAGCTTCGGCATGACCGCTCCGCCGCAGTGGCAAGATTTGAGTTATCGCGTCACCCTCAGCAATGACCAGCAAGCCCGCGCCTTAGCGCAAGCGCTGGCTGCCGTGGACGGGGTGGAAGAGGTGCGGGTGGTGCAAAGCGAGCAAACCGCTTATTTAAAAGTGCACAAAAGCCATTACAATGAACAACAAATTGCGACTCAGCTAGAGTCGTTTCAAACGCAAGCATAAAGGAGACCGGCATGGCCAGTCGCGGTATCAATAAAGTCATTTTGATTGGTAATTTAGGGCAAGACCCAGAAGTACGTTATACCCAGAGCAACACCGCAATCGCTAACATTTCTATTGCCACCAGTGAAACCTGGAAAGACAAGCAAACCGGCGAAAATCGTGAACAAACTGAATGGCACCGTTGCGTAGCTTATCGCCGTTTGGCGGAAATTTGTGGTGAGTATCTGAAGAAAGGCTCAAAAGTATACGTGGAAGGCCGGTTGCAAACCCGGAAGTGGCAAGATAAAGACGGTATTGAGCGCTATACCACTGAGATCGTCATCAACGACCTGCAAATGCTTGATGGTCGCCCAGGTGGCGCACAAGGCGGCGGTTATCAGGGCGGCCAAGGTGGCAGCCAAGGCGGCGGTTATCAAGGCAATCAAGGCGGCGGTCAGAGCAACTCAGGCGGCCAAGGTGGCCAAGGCTTCGGTGGCGGCCAGCGCGCC
>CAYXGO010000055.1:2818-9201 GCA_964464575.1 uncultured Pseudomonas sp.
CTTAACTTAACAGTTTTGGCTTTCTCTATGATAAAAAAAATATTTTCAAAGAGTTGAATTGTTTTTTTCTGCTTTATGTGAACTACCGTTTTGAATAGTTGAGTGATATGTCTCGATGTAGCATCTATAAAGCCCTTAGTGTAAGGGCTTTTTTATAACTGACTTGCACTATGTAGTCATTTGAGCTACAAATGTAGTTAATATTGCTTCGATTGGTGTTGGTATGACGCAACTTGGTTCATTACTCTTTGGTAGCTATCGTCGACAAATTCTGGCGTTATTATTGCTGCGTCCCGAAAGCGCCTACCATGTCCGCGAAATCGCACGGCTAACGAACACGTCGGCCGGCACGCTTCATAAAGAGCTGCGAAAATTAGCAGCGGTTGGTATTTTGAAAAAAGTCGTCACTGGGAATCAGGTTAGTTACTCGGCGGATACCAATTGTGTTATTTATCACGAGCTGAAGTCTATTATTAATAAGACATCTGGTATTGCAGAAGTATTGCGTCAGAATTTAGAGCCTTTAATGAATCAATGCACCTATGCGGGGATATTTGGCTCGACTGCAAGTGGGACTGAAACGTCCCATAGCGATATTGACATACTGATAGTCGGATCGGTCACATTCGCTGAGGTGATCGAAGCAACCTTCGCGTTGCAGCAAAAATTTGGCCGCGAGATCAATCCCAAAATTTATAGCGTCGATGAATGGATAAAAGCAGCTCAGGATGGGCGCTCATTTATTCATGATTTAATGGCAAAACCTATGTTAACAATTGTTGGAGATAAGGATGACTTTAGACAATTTACTCAGCAGTTCCTTGGATAAAATTACGCCTGATGCAGTTTTAATCAATCATTTAATCGCCGCCGCGTACAGAAATATTTGTGATGCTGAACTTACAGTACTGAGCAATGAGAATCGGTTTGATGTTGCTTACAAGGCTATTTTGCAAATTGCTAACGCCTCATTACAGGCATGCGGGTACCGCACAAAAACGAGTGTTCCGGGACATCACGCTACCTTACTTCAATCCTTGCCGAAAACATTACAGGTAGAATCGGTCACAGTAGTCATCCTCGATAAGCTCAGAAAGAAACGTAATGTTATCGATTATTCTGGCGATCTTGTTGAGTCAGCAATGGTCGATGAATGTATCCAGCAAGCTAGACATCTTTTTCGTCTTTATCAACAGAAATTTAAACAGATAGATAAGTAATTCAGTATTTTTCGAACTATTGCTGAATGGCAACAAATACCCCTATACTGAAATCACAATCCGTCAGCTTGCGGCGGTTAGCAAAAGTAGTTTGGGAGCTGCACGTGCGGATACTGCAACGAACGCTAATCTTTGTGATGATGCTCAATCTGAGCGGCTGTGGCCGTGCCGATGAGCAACAACTCGTCGTAGTGGGGAATAGCTGGCTTGGCTATCAACCCTTTTACATGCTGAGCGCACTGCATCCTGAGCAATTACCGCAAAATATCGAGTTGGTGATGTTAGCCTCGGATAACACCGTGCTGCGCATGGTCTCCAATCAAGCCGTGCAGGGTAGCTTTTTGTCGCTCGACAATGCACTTGCGGTACAGAGCATGTCTGGCATTGACTACTGTGTGGCATTGGCGCTGTCATTTTCGAATGTAGCTGATGAGGTGGTGGTAATTTAATCGCGCTGGCATGACCCCAGTAAAACCGACTGGGTGGTGGGCATGGAAGATAGCCCACTAGCACGCTACATGCTTAACCGCTGGCTGGCCACGCAGGCTATTGATCGTAGCCGTATACATACGCAACTGATGAGCCCATCACTGCATGTTGACGCTATGCAACGCGGCTCGGTGGATGTGATCATCACTTACCAACCGTTTTTGCAGCAGCTCACCATGAGCGGTCATGAAGTGATTTTTTCCAGCACCGACATTCCCGGTGAAGTCTTGGATGTATTGGTGTTTCGGCTCGCCTATTGGCAGGACCATCAACAGCGTTTACAGCAGCTTGTCAGCAGTTGGAACCAGGCTATTAGTTACCTAGAGCAGCCGACCAGTGAAGAATTTCGGGCGCTATCACGGTTGTCGGGCTTAACCACAGCGGATATTCAACAGATTCTTGCACAAATCGAGTTTTTTAACTCGCAACAAAGTCTTGAATTCTTGCAATCAGACTACCCTGAGGTAGCAGAAATTGTTAGCGCCACTATTCAGGCATCAGATAATCTGACTGATGTGAAGGAATTACCCATCTGCCCAGGAGTCACGCCATGAGTAAGGCTATGAGCACTCCATTTTGGCGTCGACTCAGTACCCAAATCACCATACCAATTATTACCGTAGCGGTGATTATCATGTTCTTATTAGCCTACTACTTGCTGAGCGGCGAGCAACAGCATCGGCGTGAACGCGCGGAAATAGAATTACGCAGTATGCTGGTAGTGGCACAGGGTTCATTAAGTCGTATTTTTGAATTAAACCCAGCCAGTATTGATGAAATCTTGGGTGAGTTTCATGTGCATCCGCAAATCACTAACGCTGGTGTCATTGATCGCAATGGTCAGCTACTACATGGCTACCAACCGAACGTGATTAATCAAAGCTTTACCCAATTTGTCGAACAATTTGATTTGGTCACGCTGCGGCAGGTTGCTGATACCGGGGTCACCCGTGTCAGCTATCGCCCACAGCAACAGCATTTTCGCGCGATAGTGCCGATTAGAACCGAACGCAGCGTTGGCAGTAAAGTGAATTACAATTTATTTGTGGTTGAGTATAGCTACGCTGAAAATTGGGCAGCATTGGGTGCGGGCGAATTAACTAAGCTGTCGATTTTTGTGGCGATTTGTATCGCCCTCGGTGCGGTCCTTTGGCTTACCCTGCAGTGGCTGGTTGCTATTCCTGCTGCTCAGGCTATGCGGGCATTAAAAAATCTGGGCGATGGCGAGGCCATTGAGGAGCTAGCGCTTGAACGTCCCAATGAGATTGGTGAGCTCGTCAAAACCATCAAGCGTGCAGCTCATCAGCGCGCTGATTACGAGTTGAAGTTGCAGCGCTTGTCGGCGGCAGTCGAGCAAAGCAGTGACAGTATTGTTATCACTGACTTGCACGGCAATATTGAATACGTCAATAAAGCCTTTACCGAGATCACCGGCTACAGCATGCGCGAGCTGATCGGTAAGAACCCGCGTATTTTGCAGTCTGGGCGCACGCCAAAAGCCACTTACGATGTGATGTGGGATACCTTACTCGAGGGCAAAGTATGGGCCGGTGAGCTTTATAATAGGCGCAAAGATGGCTCTGAATATCGCGAGTGGGCGACCATAACACCACTGCGTAATGAGGCCGGTGAAGTAGTCAATTATTTAGCCAGTAAACAAAACATCACCGACCGCAGGGCGGCTGAGGATCAGATTCATCGGCTGGCGTTCTATGATGTGCTGACCGGATTACCCAACCGCACCAATTGCCTTAATCTGCTTGATACCATGCTCAATGAACGCGAGCAAGACAAGCTTGGTGTAGTGGCTTTACTTGATGTTGATGGCTTACAGCGGATCAATGATGTGCGTGGCTTTGAGTTTGGCGATGCGATTCTGAAGACTATTGCGGAGCGTTTAAGCACGGCTATTTCACTCGAAAGCCATGCGGTACTGGGCAACTTAGGTGGTGACCTGTTCGCGGTTATTCTCGCCCCGCATTACAAAAAACGTGATCAAGCACTGAATAGTGCAAGCTACTTGATCAAGTCGTTATTGGCGGAGATTGCCCAACCAATATTGGTTCAGGGTGAAACGGCTAATGTAACTGCTAGTGCTGGGATGGTGGTTTACCCGGAGTATGGTGATAATGCCGATGCCATTATTCGCCACGCTGAAACCGCGGTGCATAACGCCAAAGATGCCGGCGGTAACCAAACCTCGGTGTATAACCCGGCCTATAGTTACGCCCTCGAACAGCGCTTTGAAATTGAGCATGATCTTCGTATTGCTCTCGACCAGGACCAGCTACAGCTCTATTTGCAGCCACAAGTGAGTGCTGAGGGTGAGGTGATTGGTGCTGAAGTACTGTTGCGCTGGCAGCACCCGATCAAGGGTATGATCTCGCCGGGGGTATTTATTCCGGTCGCCGAACAGAGTGATTTGATTGTCGATGTGGGTAAATGGGTGCTTAAACAGGCCCTCGAATTGCTGGTACAACTTCCGCAGCCGCTCACGTTAGCCATCAATATTAGCCCACGCCAATTCCGTAAATTCGATTTTGTCTACGTGGTTGAGCGTGAGCTCCTGCGCGCCAAAGCCGATGCGAGTCGACTGGTTATTGAGGTCACGGAAAACTTATTGGTCGATGATATTTCCGACATTGTGGATAAAATGCACGAACTGAAAAAATCAGGGGTGCAATTCTCCATTGATGATTTCGGTACGGGCTACTCATCACTTGCCTATTTGAATCGCTTGCCGCTCGATGAATTGAAAATTGACCAAAGCTTTATTCAAAGTATTGGTGACCCGAACAAAGAAAAATTGGTCGAGACCATCTTGTCGGTAACCGAGCACATGAACTTGCGCGTGGTGGCTGAGGGTGTTGAAACCCAACAGCAGGTAGAGTACTTAGCGGGCATTGCCAAGCAGGTGATTTGTCAGGGCTACTGGTTTGGTAAGCCGGCACCAGCACAAGAATGGCTGGTGCGTTGGCAAAAATAACAGCTTAAACGCTGTTAATACAACCTAAGAGCTGTAGCCGTGTTCCTTGGCCACGCGGTCAAAATAGTCCAGCACCTGCTTGGCGTACGCGCGTTTCGCCACATAGTCGCCAGCGAAAAAGTTCTTCTTAAAGCCATACGCTACCATATCTTTCAGCCGCTTCAATGGTACATCCACTGCACTTAAAGCCAGTTCATACTCGCGCGTGACAGTGGTGCGCGATACCAAGCGATTATCCGTACAGATCACCGTGGCGAGGCGATTATGGTACATGTGTTTAAAGTTATGATTGCTGACATCGCCAATAGTCGGATTGGTCTGCAAGTTACTAGTGATACACACTTCAATAGCAATGCGGCGGTCGGCAATAAATGACGCTAAACGCCGCGCATAATCGGCTTTATCGGTGATGCTTGGGTCTTGAATCATGTCCGGCGAAAATAATGAATAGCCGTGGCCTAAGCGGTCGGCATAGCACAGCGTCAGCGCTTCAAAGATACTCTCAGCGCCGTAAGCTTCGCCAGCATGTACGGTCTTCAGCAAAAAGTTCTGATGGGCGTACTCGTACACCTCTTTGAAATTATGGGCCGGATAGCCCATTTCTTGCCCGGCAATGTCCAACCCAACAATAGGTAGCCCCTCTTCGTCACGCAAACGCACGCTGGCGCGCACCATTTCCATAGCCGCAGTACGGATTACTTGCTTGGGTTCATGGTCGCCAAGCATCTTGAACAGTTCGGTGTAGTAGGGCGAGAAGCCCTTATTGCCAAACATGCGCATAGCACAGTTAATGATGCCGTAGGCAAAGGGTGGCTTGCCATCGCGCAACACCGCATCGCTACCATTGTATTCGTCTTGAGCGCGCTTCAAGCCATTGTTGGTGGTATGCATCACGCGGTCAAAGGTGATGCCGCGGGCTAAGTCCATCATCAATTGCGGAGCAAAGCGCACTTCAATGTAATTCACCCCTTCAGCGATGTTATCTTGGGCTAATTCGTAAGCTGCTTGCTCAAGGTTTTCCATATCGCGCAACACCGCACAGGTATACTGAAAACCATGCAGATACTCACCGAGGTTTTGGTAGCTATCTTTGAATACCAGCGCAAACAGCCCTTCTTCGCTATACGAGGGTAATTCCACCTTGCTGCGCTGAGCCATATCAATCAACCCGCTAGGGCGCAGGCTACCGTCTAGATGTAAGTGCAAGTCAGCTTTTGGGATAGCGCGAAGAAATTCGCTGGAATAACGCGGTGCGGTCATGAAGGGCTCCTGATGAATTCAATGAATTCGCGTTATTGTAGCAAAGCTAACGGTGAAATTCTGCTTTGCATTCAGACTATAAACTGGTTATAAACCTGAAACGTTTCATGACTCACACATTGATCACTATGGCCTCGTTATATTTCACTTATTCGGCAATGAATGCCGGTAAAAGCACCGCGCTATTGCAAGTCGCGTACAACTATGAAGAGCGTGATCAGCAGGTGCTGCTGCTGACTCCAGCTATTGACGACCGCGCTGGACACGGCACTATTGCCTCGCGCTTAGGTATCGACCGTAAGGCCCTCGCGTTCAGCAACAGCACCGATTTAGCCGCACTGATTGAGGCTCGCCATGTGCAGCGAGCTATCGATTGTGTGCTGCTCGACGAAGCGCAGTTTCTGACTGAGCAACAGGTCTGGCAGCTC
>CAYXGO010000056.1:0-9126 GCA_964464575.1 uncultured Pseudomonas sp.
ATTCGGTGCGCC
This sequence comes from uncultured Pseudomonas sp., assembly GCA_964464575.1. GTDB lineage: Bacteria > Pseudomonadota > Gammaproteobacteria > Enterobacterales > Alteromonadaceae > Pseudidiomarina. Next base: position 13 of record CAYXGO010000056.1, read on the forward strand.
GTGAAATTGAAGATGCGCCCTTGGGTGAACAGCAAGTACTCAGCGAAATTGACGGCCAGCCTTATAATCGCTTGCTGGAAGTTACCGTACCCTATACGCTGAATTTGATTCAGTGGTTGATGGCGCGCTCGCCCTACATCAAGATCCTAGCACCAGATGACTTTCGTCAACGCTTCCGCGAAGAACTGAGTCGTGCGTTACGCAACTTTGATGACGACGAATTACAGATCCCGTTGCAACGAACCTTTGGAGCTTGATAGCGTGACCACCGACCTTTCTACCTTGGTTGAACCTGCCCAACAGGAGCACTGTAAAAACTGTGATACCGAGCTTGCCGGCGAGTACTGTCATCAATGTGGGCAGCATCATCGACAATATATTCGTAGTATTTTTGCCGTGGTTGGCGATCTATTCGGTGAAATAGGGCATTGGGACTCACGCTTTTATCGCACCATGGTCGGTCTGTTCTTTCGCCCCGGTTTTCTCTCGCTGGAGTTCTCGCGCGGCCGCCATGCCAGCTATGTGCCACCGCTACGGCTCTACTTTTTCGTGTCGTTAGTTGCCTTTTTGGTGCTATCCATGACCTTTCGGTTTGAGGTGCAAGCGCCCACAGATCCCGATCAAGTGATCACCGAGGTCAATCAGGCGGTGAAGGACGGAGTGGCCGGCAATGCCAATGCCGATGCGGCCATGCAAGGCTTAGACGTGAGCCAACTGCGGCTTGACCTACCGTGGCTGGGCGAGCAAGACCAACAGGTCTTGCGCGAACGCATCGCTTATTTATCGAAAAATCCGAGCCTTTTAGTCAAAAAAATGGTGTCTTTAGCGCCGCAAATGATGTTGTTAATGCTGCCGTTCTGGGCCCTGTATCTGAAACTCATGTACCTGTTTAATCATCGCTATTATTTGGAGCATCTGACCGTAGCGTTACACACGCACGCGTTCCTGCTATTGAGCTTAATGATTCTCAGTGTGCTTGATTGGAGTAGCGATACCCTAACAGCGTGGCTGAATAATCCGCTCCCCGAAAAAACCATTCATTGGCTCGAAACACTATTACTGGTGTGGATGGGTACCTACATGCTGTTCACCCAAAAACTCTATTACCAGCAAGGCTGGGCACTGACTTGGGTTAAGTTTGTGGTGTGTAGCATTGGCTATTCATTGCTGCTGAGCGCAGCGTTTATCATCATGACTATTGTCGGCATCATGACCGCCTAAATAAAATTTGACGAAATTAATTTTGAGGTCCATATTTTAGATAAATACGAAATAAGGATCTTTGTCATGGCGAGTATTGTCGTAGTTGGAGCAGGATTAGGTGGTGTGTCAGTCGCTTTCGAGTTGCGAGAAAAGCTTGATAAGCAACATCAGGTAACTGTCATCGGAGAGAATAGCGAGTTCAATTTTGTGCCATCCAATCCATGGGTTGCTCTCGGAACGCGAACGCGCGAGCAGGTGGTTATGCCTATTGGCGATTATTTCAGCAAACGATCGATCGAGTTTTCCCCTGCTGGAGTGAGTCACATTGATGCCAAGCAAAAAATCGTAACGCTCGGGGATGGCACGACTAAACCTTACGATTACTTGGTGCTTTGTACCGGTCCTAAGTTAGCTTTTGAAGCGGTCCCCGGAGCTGGACCTGATGGCTATACTCAATCTATTTGCACCGTAGACCATGCTGTAACGGCTCATAGAGACTTTAAAAAACTTCTTGAAAATCCTGGCCCAGTGTTAATTGGTGCATTACAGGGCGCAAGCTGTTTTGGTCCAGCCTACGAATATGTTCTATCACTTGAGTATGAGCTAAGAAAACGCAAAATACGTGACCAAATACCTATTACCTTTGTAACTTCTGAGCCATATATAGGCCACATGGGCTTAGGTGGAGTAGGTGACTCTAAAAGTTTGATGGAAAGTAAATTTCGCGAGCATGGCATTAAATGGATCTGTAATGCGCGCGCGAAAGAATTCAGCGATGGTAAGGCTACTTTTGAGGAGCTTAATCGTAAGAGTGAGGTTGAATTTACCCATCAACTTGATTTTGCGCATGCGATGTTTTTGCCGCCGTTTAAGGGCTCTCCAGCTGTTGCAGAGGTACCGAATCTCTGTAATCCAAAAGGTTTCGTTATAGTTGATAAATATCAACGCTCACCGGTTTATGAAGAAATTTATGCTGCGGGTGTGTGTGTTGCTATTGCTCCAATTGAAGAGACGCCAGTACCTGTCGGTGCGCCAAAAACAGGCTTAATGATTGAATCAATGACCTCCGCCATTGTTGAAAATATTATCGCTCAGTTACAGCATCAAGAGGTGCATTCGATTCCATCATTAAGTGCACTTTGCTTGGCTGATATGGGTAACACTGGGATGGCGTTTTTGGCCGTTCCGCAGAACCCTCCGCGGAATCGTAATTGGACCGGCTCAGGTCGTTGGGTTCATTGGGCAAAAGTAGCGTTTGAAAAATACTTCATGTACAAAGTCAAACGCGGTACGAGTGAGCCAGTTTATGAACGAATCGGTCTACGATTCATGGGTGTGAAGCGACTCAAAGAATAAAAAAGGCTCCGCGAGGGAGCCTTAGTAATAGACGAAGTGACTAGTAGTCGTCTTTCTTTTTGCTGCCATCTTTTTTCTTGGCGTCTTCTGGCTTTTTGGCTTCTTCTGGCTTTTTGCCATCGCGCTCTGCTTTGAGGCGAGCCAGTTCAGCTTCGCGTTCCGCTTTGCGGGCCGCTTGCTCGGCTTTCATTTTTTCCCGAGCGGCCTCTAACTCAGCTTTGCGTGCTTCAGCATCCTGTTGCTGCTGGGTTGCTTTGGCCTTGGCGTCGTCGGCTTGTTGTTGGCCTTTGGCGGCATCGGTGGCCTGCGCCCAAGTAGTTGCGCTCAGCATAGTAAGGGTTGCTACAATCGTCGTTACTAGAAGTTTTTTCATCATCAATTCTCCTTGTTTAGCTTCCACGTGCGCTGTGGTGCACTGTCATTCAAGACTATTAGACGCAAGATTGGTAGCTTAAGTTGGCTCATTTGCGTTTATTTTACACGGCTTCGTGCTGCAGCAACCAACGCTTTTTATCCAAGCCACCGGCATATCCGGTAAGGCTGCCGTCGGCGCCAATCACCCGATGACAGGGAATGATGATGCCAATCGGGTTACGTGAATTGGCCATACCAACGGCACGTACAGCATTAACGTCACCCAGTTGCAGCGCGATATCTTTATAGCTGGCGGTGCGCCCAAACGGCACCGTCAAGAGCGCGCGCCACACCCGTTGCTGAAACGCGGTACCCGCAGGTTCTAGTGGCAGATCAAAGCGTTGACGTTGACCGGAAAAATAATCCTGAAGCTGTCGAACGGCCTGGTCAGCAATAGCGCATGGCGCCGTGTTGGTGATAGCTGAGCTAAAGCTGACATCGACCACTGCGCGGCCATTGGAGGTGACCGTAATAGGCCCCATTGGACTGACAAAACTGCTACAAAACATAATAGGCAACCTTGGCGAATTGATTACTGGCTTGCAATATAGTGTATGGTTTAGCATGAAACGTCATCATTCGCCATGCATGCAGTGCATGTTTAGCGCCAAGGAACTCGCATTATGACATCTCGCCAACGATATAGTATGGGCCCAGCTGCACTGGTGGCGGCGGCATTTATTGGCCCAGGTACGGTGATTACCGCCAGTTTGGCGGGGGCTAATTTTGCCTACGCATTACTGTGGGCGCTGGTGTTTTCGGTAATTGCTACCATGGTACTGCAAGAAATGGCGGCCCGTCTTGGGGTGGTGACGCAGCAAGGGCTTGGCGAGAATATCCGCGCTATGGCGGTACGGCCATGGTTGCGTTGGCTGCTGTTGGCGCTGGTGGTGGGCGCCGTGGTGATTGGCAATAGCGTGTACCAGGGTGGCAATTTATCCGGTGCCAGTATGGGCCTTGCCGATTTAGTGCAGCGCACCGCCATTCCGGCCTCGTGGCTGCCGCTGATCATTGGTGCTATTGCCGCGCTGGTACTGGCGTCGGGTAGTTATCGGGTGATTGAAAAGGTACTGATTGCTTTAGTCTTGCTGATGAGTGTTGCCTTTGTTGGTACGTTTCTACTCACCCAGCCCGATTGGCAGGCGTTATTTAAGGGCTTGCTGTGGCCGTCATTGCCAGCCGGTAGCATTTTAACTGTGGTGGCCTTGATCGGTACTACGGTGGTGCCGTACAACTTATTCCTACATGCATCGAGTGCGGCGCAAAAATGGCGTAATGTCAGTGACCTAGCCACTGCGCGACGCGATTTAGCGCTGTCTATTCCGCTTGGTGGATTAATTTCTGTCGCTATTGTGGGTACCGCGGCGGCGGCATTTTTCGGTCAAGCCATACAGCTAGAGAGTGCTGCAGACTTAGGCCAAGCGCTGCGCCCATTGTTTGGTGACTACGCCGGCTACTTAATGGCACTCGGGCTATTTGCCGCCGGTATTTCATCGGCGCTCACTGCACCCTTGGCATCGGCCTACGCCTTGAGTGGGGTGTTAGGGTTTAAAGCTGAGTTGTCCAGTTGGCCATTTCGGTTAACCTGGGGCGTTATTTTGGTCATCGGTATTGTCATCGCCTCAAGTGGCTTTCGGCCGGTAAGTATTATTTGGTTTGCGCAAGTCGCCAACGGCTTATTATTGCCCATGATTGCGGTATTTTTACTGTGGGCGTGTAATCAACAACGTTTGGGGTCGCATCGCAACAATCGTCGCCAAAACGCTTTAGCCATGGTGGTGGTGGTGATTGCTATTGGTCTGGGTGTACGCAGTTTGGCGAGTGCTTTTGGGTTGCTTTAGCAGTTCTGTTACTGACCAAATTGTAGTTCTAATTCAATACCCACCAACCAGCGCGGCTCGCGTGATTCAGTGAGCAATTCGCGGGGCCAATGCAGGCCAATCCAACTTTCAAGATACAGCCAGTCGCGATGAAAGCGTTGGCGATGTAATGCCCGAATACCGTAATCTTGCATCGGCACGAGCGCACGCGTTTCACCGTACCACCACAGTTCGGCGCCCAAAGCGCGTTCGGGTGCATATAAATAGTAGCTCTTGTTCGACAGATGCCAGCGCACGCCTTCGGTCCGCTCAGCAAAAGTGCCGCGGATCCAAAACTTATTAAACCAGTTTTCACTAAGCACGCGGTCGTATTCAAAGGTTTGCGCAATACCAAAGCCATCACTGTCACGCCAAAAACCCACCGACTGAGAATACAATTCACTGATATCTGAAAGCACCGTCTCAAACCGGTAGGTACTGCTGACATAGGTATCAAGTGCCAAACCACCGCGTATGCCTGCTGAAAACGATAAGCGTTGGCTGTCGTCAACATAGGGGTCAAAGCCTAAACCAACCATCCACTCTTCATCGGCTTCGTCACGGCGAATCACCGACGGGCGGCTATCCTGAGTTTCGTTGATGAAGTCGTCGAAGTCGGCGCGGCCAATGAAGGCGGTGATGCGCTGTTCAGCATTTGGAAAGACAACACGTGCACGAAAACTCGAGTCGAGCTTGAAGCCGCCATACTCGTCCCACTCGGGGCGCAAGGTGAAACGTCCCGAGGCGGTATTGTAATCGTCTGGATTGACTTTATCGGCAAAAAACGAATCGACCCATTGTGCCGTTCGGTTGACGCTATTGGTTAAGCCATCACGAAACTCATCAACGAGTTCAGGCTCTTGCTGCTGCTGTTGTTGGCTTGGCGCTGCTAAAGCGGATACGGCGAGCAAGCCGAATACTAGTGCACCACTTCGATACCACATGCTGCCCTCCCACATTCCTTAATGATGAACATACAAGGAATGTGGAAGTTTGGCTAGCGCTTAAATACTGACACGCTTATAGCGTCGATATTGCGGCGTCCAAAACATCGTTTCAATGCGTTGCTGTAACATCTCATCACTTATTTCTAGCGCCAGCCCTTGTGCTTGCGCAACTTTAGCCACGTTGAAAGCGATACGCTTGCTCAGCTCAGCAATATCGGTAAGCGATGGTAGTAAGTGTTCACTATCGCCGCGAGCTCTTGGTGACGAGTCGGCCAAGGTATTGCTTGCAGCCATCAGCATCTCATCACTGATGATCCGAGCTTTGACCGCCAGCACACCCAGCCCGACGCCTGGGAAGATATAGCTGTTATTGCACTGCGCAATGGCAATATTGCGACCACCAATGGTGACCGGCTGATACGGGCTGCCCGTGGCAACAATGGCTTCACCGCCGGTCCATTCCAACACCTGCGCTGGGTGCGCCTCCACTTGCCGTGATGGGTTCGATAACGGAAAGATAATCGGTTGTGGGGTATGTTGATGCATGGTACGTATCACCGCCTCAGTGAACAGCCCAGGCTGCCCCGATACGCCAATCAGTACCGATGGTTTGGCATGCTGCATCACTTCTAGCAAGCTAGGGTAGTCACCGCTAATGGGCCAGTCTGTTAGGCGCTGCCGTGGCTGTGCCAAAGCCTGCTGAAAATCACGCAAATCGGCCATGTCATCCACCACCAAACCAAAACGGTCGATCATAAACACCTGTGACCGCGCTTGGCTATCGGATAGCCCTTCGGCGACCATCTGTTGCACCACCATTTCGGCAATGCCACAACCTGCTGAACCAGCACCAACAAAAGCCACGCGTTGCTCGCTTAAACGTTGGCCTTTGCTTTTACAGGCGGCAATTAAGGTACCTACGGTGACAGCCGCAGTGCCTTGAATGTCGTCGTTAAAGCAGCAGTAGTCGTCACGATATTTACGCAGAATCGGCATGGCATTCGGCTGGGCAAAATCTTCAAACTGGATCATTGCCTCGGGCCAACGGCGTCGCACCGCGTGCATGAATTTTTCAATAAACTCATCGTAGTCAGCGCCGCTAACACGACGGTGGCGGTTGCCCATGTACATGGGGTCATTGAGTAGTTTTTCGTTATTGGTACCCACATCTAGGCACACCGGCAGGGTATAGGCCGGGCTGATACCGCCACAGGCGGTATATAAGCTGAGCTTGCCAATGGGAATGCCCATGCCGCCAATACCTTGATCGCCAAGCCCCAAAATTCGCTCACCATCGGTCACTACAATGACTTTTACTTTGCGTTTGGTGGCGTTGCGGAGGATATCATCGAGCTGATCACGGTCGCTATAACTGATAAATAAGCCGCGTGAGCTGCGATAGATATCGGAGAACTGTTCGCAGGCATCGCCAACCGTTGGGGTATAAATAATTGGCATCATTTCGGCTAGGTTGTCGTTCAACAGCCGATAGAACAAGGTTTCGTTGTTATCTTGAATAGCGCGCAAATAAATATGTTTATCAATGGCTTTGTCAAAACTGGAATACTGCAAATAGCAGCGTTTCACCTGCTCTTCGATAGTTTCGTAGCGCGGCGGCAATAAGCCGGCCAGATTAAATGCGGCACGCTCTTCCGCCGTAAAGGCACTGCCTTTGTTTAATAACGGGGTTTCTAGCAAATTGGGGCCAGCATACGGGATATACAGCGGACTCTTCACGAATCAATCTCCTCGCACAACGAAAAAGGGCGTCTATTATGGCAAAAAAATCATCACCAAGGCTAACGGAATATCTGACTGCCTGGATTCATTAGAATCCAGCTGGTGATGATATATTTATCATTGGATATAGGTACGGTACCGCGATGGGTATGGGTGAAATAGGCAGGGGCTATCACCATGCGGCCCTGCTTGGGTTGAATAGAACGCTGTTGATAGTAAAAATCGGTGCTACCACCCTCAGCAACATCATTCAGGTAGAACATAAATAACAGCGAGCGATGCAGTGCCTCAACACTATCTTTTTGCGGATACACTTCACAGTGCCAGTAGTTGTAGTTACCCATGCCTTGCGGATATTTTTGTGCTTGAATAGCGCCCAAGCGATACAGCAATTGCATATAGGCTGACTCTTTACCTGCCGCCAACTCATCAAAGTTTTCATGGGTTAAATTCACTGCCTCGCCAGTTTGTGGATGACGAACTTGCAGCGCAACTGGGGCTATCAAGGCAAACCGGTATTTTTCAAAATAACGCGTGGCGTACTCACGGGTAACCGTGCGAATGAAATCAAGTTCCTTGGCGTAATCGGCAAAACTGTCTAGATAGAGGTCTTCGCTGAGTTTTTTGCTGGTATCGACACCACTGCCGGTGCGGCCTTGGGTACGATGTGGGCTGGTTTCAAAGGTAGCCAGTAGCTGTTGGCAAAACTCCGCCGGCAGGGCGTTGTCATACACCTCGATAAAATCATTCATGAGTGGCTGTTTCCTCAGCTAAAAATGTGAGCACCGGCGCAACGGTGGCGGCAGCATCTTCCTCATGGGGAATATGGCCCAGCTCGGCAAAAATATGTAACTGATGATGCTGCAAGTCGGCGGCATACTGATGTGCGTGACTGACCGGAATCAAGCGATCTAAAGCGCCCCATAAAATCAAGGTGGGCTGCTGTAAGCCTTGGATCAAGGTTTGCTCGTGCGCCACGGCCTGCGGATTATTCAGTGGATCTTGCGCAAAGCGGTCACGCAGTGCTAGGCGATTGCCGCTGCGCACCGCCATCGCATAGTACAAGTCAACCAAGTCTTCGGTCACTAAGCTGGGATCACCATACACATTTTCGACACTGCTGCGGATCACCGCGCGCGGTAGCATATAGTTCATTAATCCGCTGAATAACGGGTTGCTGGCGATTTTAAATGCCAGCGGCAGGCTGGGGGCGTACTTCCCGGTTTCGATGGCATTGACAGTTTGACGTGAGACGTCCAGTTTTTCGGCCAGGTCGGCTTGTGACCAGTCCCTTTCGGCGCGCAAAACTTTCAGCCTGTTTTTCATTGGTATTTCCTTGAGAAGTAAGCCGTTCCCAGCCCCCACAGGGCCATGAGCGTGGGGAAGACCCAGACCAGCGGGATGTGCGGAAAGCCGATGTTTTCGAGGAAACCGTAGGCGAAGGTGGCAAGCCCGGTTACGGCGGCGGCAACGCTGATGGCCATGAGTTGAATGCGTTGCTGGAGTTCGTCGAGTCCGTTCAGGTAGCGCACAAAGGCCAGCACCATGAAAATGGTCGGGATGACTGGCGTCAGGGCAATTAAGACGCGCCAGGG
>CAYXGO010000057.1:0-300 GCA_964464575.1 uncultured Pseudomonas sp.
CTGCGGTAACCCAGGGTTAGGCGCCGCTGCTTGCCATCCCAATGCACCGCTAGGCGGGTACGACGGCGATAATGCCATGGCTCAGCGGTCAGCGCGGGCAACCAGGTTTGTGGCTGCAAGTGGGCAAATTTTTGCAGTAATTCGCTGACCACCCGCTGTTTGTGCTGAACTTGCTGAGCATAGGCTAAATGCTGCAGATCACAGCCACCGCACTGCTGATAATAAGGGCATGGTGGGTTTTCACGCTCAGCGGCAGATTCGCGAATGGCAATCAACTCGGCCTCATAATGGCCATGCGGA
>CAYXGO010000057.1:310-9043 GCA_964464575.1 uncultured Pseudomonas sp.
CCCGGTAACGCCCCAGCCACAAAACACACGCCCTGCTCGCCGCGCACCACACCGCGACCTTGATGATCAAGGCCGTGCACGCGTTGCTGCTGCACCGCAGCAAGTTGCTGTGAGCGTTTTTGAGGGCGAAAAATCTGGGCCATAGCGTACTCGTAACCTTAGCGTGACATAAGCGCCTGCTGGCGTGCCTGTACTAGCAATGCTTTCATATCGCGCACGGCAGCATCCAGACCAACCATCACCGCTCGGGCAATAATGGCATGGCCAATATTCAGTTCCAGCAGTTCGGGAATGGCCGCAATGGCCGCGCTATTGTGGTAGTGCAACCCGTGGCCAGCATTCACTTGCAACCCTGCTGAACGGGCGTAGCTGGCCGCTTGTTGAATGCTTTGCAGAGCCTTCTGTTGGGCGCGCTCGCAGCGTTGTTCGGCGTAGTGACCAGTGTGCAGCTCAATAATCGGTGCGCCACTGGCCACCGCCGCATCAATCTGGGCTTTATCGGCGTCAATAAATAACGAGGTTTGTATACCTTGCGCCGCCAAACGGTCCACTGCTGCGGTGATTTTCGGCAACTGCCCAGCCACATCTAAACCACCTTCAGTGGTCAATTCTTCACGCTTCTCAGGCACCAAGCAACAGTATGTTGGCTTAATACGACAGGCGATACCGAGCATTTCTTCGGTCACGGCCATTTCTAAGTTCATGCGGGTTTGCAAGGTTTGCGCCAAAATCTCGACATCACGGTCGGTAATGTGGCGTCGATCTTCACGCAAATGTACAGTAATTCCGTCGGCGCCGGCCTGCTCGGCAATAGCGGCCGCAGTCACTGGATCTGGATACCCAACACCACGGGCGTTGCGCACCGTCGCGACATGATCAATATTTACCCCAAGCAAAATTGCTGAATACCCATCACGCTGCTGCATTTTAGCTATCCTTGGTTTGGATTAGTGAATGAAAAAGTTGGCGACTGCGCAATGGCTGGTCACCCAAATACGGCTGCAAAGCCATGCGCATAATACGTTTCATAGCTTGTAAAAGTTGCGTTTCAGTTAAATCAAATTGACTTAATTGCAAAATAATTTGACCGCTAAAGGTATTTGTTGCTGGCCCTGGCTGCCTAACAAAACCAATCTGCGGGCTAAATTGATAATAGCTTGTTGCCGTTACCGCATCACCTGCGCTGTCTGCTAACCAATCAAATTGATGGCCGAGGTGTTCCAATAACTGCCATTCAAAGCGCCGTAAAATCGGCTCAACCGCACTATTCTCGCTGAGCAGCTGAAGCGTTTGCTGATAATCCTCAAACAAGCCATCGAGTGGTTGGTACAGCACCGTCAGCCGCTGCAACAATTCATTGATATAAAAGCCACTGTACAAGCTATCGCCCTTGAGCCCGTAGGCATCACCGCAAGCTTCTGCTGCAACTAAGGTTTGTAATTCATGCCGGCCACGGCTACTGATCAACAGCGGTGTAAAGGGCTGTAAGCAGGCACGCCAGCGACTCTTAGGCCGCCGTGCGCCCTTAGCGATGAGGCGATAACGCCCGTGCTGAGCGCTAAACATCTCAACCATATAGCTGCTATCTTGAAAGGGCCAGCGATGCAATACAAACGCCGGTTGCACGGTTATTCCTCGCCGTAGCCCAAGCTTCGCAGGGCGCGCTCATCGTCAGCCCAACCCGACTTCACTTTAACCCAGAGTTTCAGCAGCACTTGGCCATCTACCAACGTTTCAATGTCTTTGCGCGCTTCGGCACCAATGGTTTTCAATTTTTGCCCGCCAGCACCAATGACCATGCGTTTCTGGCCATCACGCTCGACTAAAATCAGGGCATGAATGTGAGTAACTCCTGATGGCGCCACTTGAAACTGCTCAATGGCTACGGTGGTGCTGTATGGCAATTCATCGCCGGTAAAACGCATCAACTTTTCGCGAATGATTTCCGCAGTCATAAAGCGTAATGAACGGTCGGTAACGTAATCTTCAGGGTAATGATGCACGCCGGGTTTGGCGTATTTGTGCACGACCTCACGCAAGCCATCAACTTGCTCGCCGGTTTCTGCCGATAACGGAATGATTTCGGCAAAGTCATGCAACTGCGCATATTCTTGTAAGCGCGGCAACAACTTACCTTTATCTTTGACCAAATCGATTTTGTTGACCACCAAAATCACCGGACGCTGAGTTTTCTTTAGTTTGTCCAGTACGTGCTGGTCATCGGCGGTCCATTTATTCGATTCCACCACAAACAATACCGCCTCAACCCCAGCAATCGAGCTACTGGCAGCGCGATTCATCAGCCGGTTCATGGCTTTTTTTTCATCTTGGTGCAAACCCGGCGTATCCACATACACAATTTGCCGCTCGCCAATGGTTTCAATACCGAGGATACGGTGGCGGGTAGTCTGCGGTTTGCTTGAGGTAATGCTAATTTTTTGCCCAAGTATTTTATTCAACAAGGTTGATTTGCCGACATTTGGTCGGCCAACAATGGCAATAAAGGCAGATGCTTGTGGCATCGATTCAACTGACATGCTTAGTTATCCTGTTGCTGCAGTAATTGCAGCGCTTTGCTGGCGGCGTGTTGCTCGGCTTTGCGACGGCTCGTGCCCTGACCTATTACCGGTTCGGCTAAACCAACCACGGTACATTGTACGGTGAATTGTTGATTATGTGCCTGCCCTTGAATGCTGACCACATCGTAATTGGGTAAATCCAGTGCCAAGCCCTGCAAGCGCTCTTGTAAGCGTGTTTTTGGGTCTTTGTGGCTCGCACCGGGCTTGATTTGCTGAAGATCGCTAGCGTACCAGCCCAGCACCACCTCACGACAACGCGCCAGGTCACTGTCAATGTACATAGCGCCCAAAATAGCCTCTACCGCATCAGCTAGAATAGATTCACGACGCTGCCCGCCACTTTTAAGTTCACCTTGACCCAACTCTAAGTGCCGGCCTAATTCAAAGCGCTGCGCTATTTTTGCCAACGAACGCCCACACACCAGGGTAGACCGCATACGACTGAGGTCACCCTCATCAATGTTGGGAAAGCCTTCATAAAGCGCTTCACTAATAATGATACTTAATACCGAGTCACCCAAAAATTCCAGCCGCTCGTTGTGTAGATTAGCTGCACTACGGTGGGTTAACGCCTGTTGCAACAGAGCTTGCTGCTGAAACTGATAGCCAATAGTCTTTTCTAGCTGCGCCAATGGCGGTTTGGGTAAACTCAAAACTTACTCCACTGCCCCTAAACGGTGCCAACGAACACCGGTTGGAAACCATTGCGGTAGCCAACTGCTGGCGGGACGATCCATTTCAAAACTCATCCAAATAAATACCGCGCGGCCGACCAGATTTTGCTCCGGAACAAAGCCCCAAAAACGACTGTCTTCCGAGTTGTCACGGTTGTCACCCATAAAGAAATAATGCCCTTCTGGCACAATCCACTCGTCGACTTGGGTACGGCGATCAGTCTGCTGATAGTAAAAACGCTCACGCGCCGACACATTTGGGTTAATCAAGATGTTGTGGCTGACTTCGCCTAATTGCTCTTGGTACTGCAACAACGGTGCGGCGTCAGTAACCACCTGCAACTGTTGTGGACACTGCGCTTGTTCACCAACACAAGCGGGCTCTAAATATAAGGTTTTATTGCGATAGATAATCCGATCACCGGGTAGCCCAACGATACGCTTAATGAAATCAACTTGGTTTTGTGGTGGATGTTTAAACACCGCAATATCACCACGTTGTGGCTGACCTGTTTTGACTAACTCGTGGCGCCACACCGGGTCACGCAAGCTGTAGCTAAACTTTTCCACCAAAATGAAATCACCGGCCAACATAGTTGGCATCATTGATGCTGAAGGAATGCGAAATGGCTCATACACAAACGAGCGCAGCAATAATATGACCACTAAGATCGGAAATACCGATTGCGCAAATTCGGCCACAGCACCTTGCGGCGCAACCCGCTGTCGTGCGGCATCATCAAGCTTCTGATCAAGGCGCTGCTCTTCAGCGGCAACCCGTGCTAGCCGTTTGGGCTTATTCACCCGTGCATCAAACAACCAAATCAAGCCGGCGGTCAGCGTCACTACGGTTAACAGCACAGAGTAAAAATTAGCCATGGTTTATCCTTCGGTTACTTCCCTACTTTAAGTACCGCCAAGAAGGCTTCTTGCGGTACTTCGACGTTGCCGAGGGTCTTCATACGTTTCTTACCCTCTTTTTGCTTCGCTAATAGCTTTTTCTTACGGCTGACATCGCCGCCATAGCACTTGGCTAATACGTTTTTACGCAATTGTTTGACCGTTGATCGCGCAATAATATGCCCGCCAATGGCCGCCTGAATCGCGATATCGAACATTTGCCGGGGGATCAACTCGCGCATTTTTTCGACCAATTCACGGCCACGCCCTTGTGAGTTATTACGGTGCGTAATCATGGCTAACGCGTCAACACGATCACCATTGATCATGATATCAACCCGCACCATGTCCGCTTCTTGGAAATGTTTAAACTGATAATCCAACGACGCGTAACCACGGCTGGTCGATTTCAAGCGATCAAAGAAATCCATCACCACTTCGGCCATGGGTAATTCATAGGTAACGGCCACTTGCTTACCGTGATAAACCATCTTGGTTTGATAGCCGCGTTTATCCACACACAGGGTAATCACGTTACCCAAATACTCTTGTGGAACCAGAATATTAGCCTCAACGATGGGTTCAAAAATGGTATCGATATCGTTGATTGGTGGCAAATTAGTCGGGTTATCGACCATCACTTCAGTGCCGTCTTTTTTCAGTACCTTGTAAACCACCGTTGGTGCCGTGGTAATTAAGTCGATATCGTATTCGCGCTCTAGACGCTCTTGGATGATTTCCATGTGCAACATGCCCAAGAAACCAACCCGGAACCCAAACCCAAGTGCTCCAGAATTCTCTGGCTCATAAAACAACGAGGCATCATTTAGCGACAGTTTACCGAGCGCATCACGGAAGCTTTCGTAGTCATCGGAAGAAATCGGGAACATCCCCGCATACACTTGCGGCTTCGACTTTTTAAAACCCGGTAAGGCTTTATCTGCGGCATTTTTAGTCAGCGTTAAGGTATCGCCTACTGGAGCACCATGGATATCCTTGATACCGGCGATCACAAAGCCTACTTCGCCGCTACGCAAAACCCCACTTTCGGTTTGTTTTGGTGAGAAAAAACCAACTTTATCAATTAAGTGTGATTGCCCAGTCGACATAACTTTCATTTTGTCACCGGCGCGGATCACACCGTTCTTCACCCGCACTAATGACACCACGCCCTGGTAGTTATCGAACCAGGAGTCAATGATCAATGCTTGTACCGGAGCTTCTGGGTCGCCCTCTGGCGGTGGAATTTGCTTCACAATACGCTCAAGCACATCTTCAATGCCAATACCGGTTTTCGCCGAACATTGCACCGCGTCAATCGCTTCAATACCAACGATATCTTCAATCTCTTCGGCTACTCGCATGGGTTCAGCCGAGGGTAAATCGATTTTATTAAGAATAGGTACCACCTCGAGATTCATCTCAAGCGCGGTGTAACAATTAGCCAGTGTCTGTGCTTCAACACCTTGGGCAGCATCGACGACCAACAGCGCGCCTTCACAACCAGCCAAACTGCGCGATACTTCATAGGAGAAGTCAACGTGACCTGGGGTATCGATAAAATTCAGCTGGTAAGTTTCGCCATCTTTGGCTTTATAGTGCAGCGTCACACTTTGTGCTTTGATGGTAATGCCGCGCTCACGCTCAATATCCATTGAGTCCAACACCTGCTCCGCCATTTCGCGATCGGCAAGGCCGCCACAAAATTGGATCAAGCGATCAGAGAGCGTGGATTGGCCGTGATCAATGTGCGCAATAATGGAAAAGTTGCGAATGTTTTTCTGATTAAACGCCTGCTCGGGCATTAAGGACTCCGTCTACAACACATACCAAAACTAGTAACCGCTGATCATACTGATTCTGCGGCCGCTCATAAAGAAATTTCGGGAGATTTCAGCTGATTTGCTGAATTTGTAGGAGTTGGCTAACCTGCACGTCACGCAGTTTCAACCATTGGCGGATCAGCACAAAGCTGCTAATGAAACCCAGCGCCGCAGTAACAATCACATACCCCTCAGACCAACCAAGGCCGAGCTGGGTGATCAGGGCACTAGTTAACAGCACCAGCAGCGGCAAACCGTACACCCACAATGAGAAGCGGGTCAGCATAGTTTGCGGCAAAGCCAGCTCAATCTGATCGCCTAGGGCAAACTGCATACCGCTTGGCCGCTGCACAATGAATTCAGCACGACGATCGGCAAATGCCTTGGAAATAATGCCAGCTCCACAGGTGTTTTGCTGAACACAACCACCACAGCCACTTTTCAGTTCGGTGCTTACAGTCAGGTAATCATCATGTATCGCCACAATTTCGGCGCGTTCACGGATCATCATTGGGAATTACTGCTCGCTTCCACGTTATCGGCAATTTGCTTAAGTGTAGCTACCGGAAGTTTACCCACCACAGTGATAGCAAAATCACCGTTACTGGAGTTGTAGAATGACTCAGCGCCTTCAAAGGCTAACTCTGGTAAAGCTTGATCGCGCTTGCGACTGACATAGACCGATACTTCGGTTAAGCCATCGCTGTACAAGAAATGGTCGTGCGCGATTTGTGTAGCATACAACAAACGATGGGTTTGACGCTGTAATTTAAAACCAATGGGTAACCAGCTGGGGGTAAAACCAAACTGCGGGGCGACCGCACTATTAGCATCAAATAACCGTGGTGGTCGTTGCACGCCTTGCAAATCGGCCAGTGATACCGGTAATTCTTCGCTAAGTTGAAACGATGTGAGTTGTAATTGTTCGAGTACTTGCCCCTGCGGCGTTAGCATTTGCAACTTCAGCAGCATGCCGGTTTCGCGGTCAATCCATAAGCTATAGTGGTAACGGCTATTGTCACGGCTCACCAAGCGTAAGTACTGGGTATCTCGCCCGGTCACGCGCATACCGCGCCCCGCAATGACTTGATAATAATCATTCAATTGTGCAAACGGCTTATAAAAAGCCGCTGGCAGCAAGCCATAGGTACTGTCTGAATTGATCGAGTAGGAATTATCGGCCGGCTGAAAATAGTACGAGGTTTGGTCACCTAAACGCAGAATACGCACATCGGCGCCGTTCAAATGAATCAGTAGTTCAACTTCCAAATCATCGGCGTGACGCCCGTGCAGCCATAAGATAGGTTGGATGCGGTCGCCTTGAACCTGCACCAAGGTGGCCTCAAAATTGAGTTCGCGCAGGGCTGTCGCCATGCGATCAAACCACAAAACCCCAGATTGCTCAGCACTGGGTTGTTGTGCTGAGACCTGTGGGGCTAGGGAAAGTGCCAGCAACAACGCGATACTGGCGCGCCAGATGTTATTCATCGGGGTTGATAGTCGCCTCTTTTTGCTGCGGCTCTTGCTGCTGCTCTAGTTGTTGCTGTTGCAGAGATAATTGTAACTGCTGCTGATGGTCTAACATGTAGGATTGCAACAGCGCGCGTTGTTGCGCTACTTCGGCTTCGGATGGATTGTTGTCCATTACCACAGTATTGAAACTAACCGGGTTACGGTCGCCAAACGGATTGGTGACAAATGCCGGCGAGCTCGATGCTTCGGCAACACCCGCATCAGGTGCCAGCGGCTGCTGTACCGAGAGTACCGCGACCAGTGCCACGCTGGCGGCAATCGCAATACCACCTAGCGGTTTCCACCAACGCTCGCTGGCTTTCGCCAGCGCTTGACCAAATTGACCACGGACCACGTTGCTATTCGCTACTGCAGCTTCATTCGCTAGTTGCGCCTGAATGGCTACGCTGATATCGATACGATGACTCGGTTGTGCATCGCCACGCATGATGTGCCCAATCAGTGCATACCGTTGCCAGCTTTGCTGCGCCTGCGTGTCAGTTAGCAACACATCAAGCTGCTGCTGTAACTGCTGCGCATCGGCAACGTCGTTATCCAGCAACGCGGATGTGTTTTCTAAGCGGTGATCTGACATAGCTTTTCCTCGAATCATGTTAGCGTTCTAACAAGGGTCTTAATTGGTGATCAATTGCTTCTCGGGCCCGAAAAATGCGTGAACGCACGGTACCAATCGGACAATCCATCTCGATGGCTATTTCTTCATAGCCAAGGCCATCTAATTCTCGCAACGTAATTGCGCGGCGCAAATCGTCTGGCAAACTATCGATGGTTCGCATCACCACGTCACGAATCTCATCGGTTAGTAATAAATTTTCTGGTGATGCCGCATCTTTCAACGCGCCACCACCTTCATAATACTCCGCCTCTTCAGCATCAACATCGCTGGCTGGCGGCTTGCGCCCTTGAGCAACCAAGTAATTCTTCGCGGTATTAACCGCAATGCGGTACAACCAAGTGTAAAACGCACTTTCACCACGAAAATTTGCCAATGCCCGATAGGCCTTAATAAATGTTTCTTGTGCCACATCAGGCACATCGGCCTGTTGCTTCACATAGCGAGCAATGAGGCTCATGACCTTGTGCTGATATTTCTTGACCAACACATCAAAGGCTCGCTGGTCACCTTGCTGCACTCGCTGCACTAAGGCGTTATCAGTATCTAGTTCGCTCATTCGAGCCCGTTCTCCCTCATTGCGACTGCTTTTCCGAACCAGGCCCTGTAAC
>CAYXGO010000058.1:0-1731 GCA_964464575.1 uncultured Pseudomonas sp.
TCGGTCAAGGTTTTAAAGCTGACCTCGGTAGTCACTGTCAACTGACTAACGCCGCGCTCGTCGACCACTGCGACTGCGGTCATTACCTCATGAACCTGGCCGGATAACAGCTCCATCATACGGCAGAAATCAGCAAAATCCTGTGGCTTTTCGAGCACTTGCTGGCCGGCTACCACAATGGTATCAGCACCAATGACGTAGTAATCAGCACTATCACCTGAGCCCTGTGCTAAAGCCAGACCGGCTTGCGCCTTGCTGAGTGCCAACCGCTGCACATAGGCTGACGCTCCTTCATTCGGCTGCCGCTGCTCGGCCACCTGCGGCAAAATTACCTCGAACGGACGCTCGAGCAATTGCAATAATTGCTGACGACGCGGCGAAGCTGAGGCGAGAAGTAACTGCATACGAAGACCCTACAACTTAGCGAATAGCGTAACGGTGACGGTATTTGCGCAGCAACAAATACACCCAGTACCAAGCAATCATGGAGGTTAACACTGGGTACAAATAGGTGACGTTGAATACCGCGCCATTTAAGGCGTGTTCGAGCTCATACACAATGGCTCGTTTCATCAACACCAATATGCCCACCACAACAATCTGCTGTAGCATCGATTGATTACGCAAGCGCTGAAAATGCCGCAATACGGGGTACGCAATAACCACCAGCGCTGTGGCATAGATACCAAAACCGGAGCCCATTAAAATATCGGTTAATAACCCCAATACCAATACGGTGGTGAAGCCTACCCGGTGTGGTATCGCTACCAACCAATAAATTAGCACTAACGTGATCCAATCAGGCCGCCACATTTCTAGCACCGGCGGCAGCGGCAGCACCATCAATACCAACGCGGCAAGATAGCTCAGTAACAGCGGAATCAGGCCAGCCTTAATCCACATTATTGGCCTCCTCGCTGTCGCTCTGCTTCTCGAAAACTGGTTGCTCCTCAACATTACCCGGCCAGAGCAATAACAGGCTACGCACCCGATCGAGTTGCGCGTATGGGCGAACACTGACACGGGCATATTGATATTGCTCGTTACGGTCAATGGAGATCACTTCCGCGACTGGGTAGCCCTCGGGGAACACTTCATCCAAACCAGAGCTCAGCAATACATCGCCGATCTCTATATCTGTGCTGTGCGCAATGTAGAGTAGCGCCAGTTTTTGCAAATCACCGGTACCTTGCGCTAACACGCGAATGTCATTGCGTTGCACGCGTAGGGAAATAGCATGGCTCTGGTCAGAAATGAGCAGCACCCGCGCGGTATTGCGACCCACACTCACCAATTGCCCAACAATACCGCGGTTGTCCAACACCGGCTGACCGACATAGGCGCCATGGGTAGAGCCTTTATTAATCACCACTTGATGTGAAAACGGGTCAGATGCCACAGCCACTACTTCGGTCACCATCCGCCGACTACTGCCACGCACATCGGATCCCAGGAGCTGGCGTAAGCGATCATTTTCACTTTCAATGAAATTAAGGCGCTGAACCGCCATTTCTAGCTCCAGCAGCTCGTTTTGCAAACGCGCATTATCGATACGCAACTCGGTGCGAGTGGTGAGAATGTAGTCAACACGATCGGAGATTTGTTGTGGCAATACCGCCAGATATTGAATGGGCGCCACCACAGTATTTAAAAACGAACGCACCGGCTGCATGGTGTTGAGCCGGTGGTCGAGGAATAACAGCAAGCCTGCACAACTCAGTGCAATCAGAA
>CAYXGO010000058.1:1742-9016 GCA_964464575.1 uncultured Pseudomonas sp.
CAGCGACTTCATGCTGTCGCCTACTCAGAACTGAACAGGTCACCGCCGTGCATGTCAATCATCTCAAGCGCCTTACCGCCGCCACGAGCGACACAGGTCAAGGGATCATCTGCGACAATCACCGGGATACCGGTCTCTTCCATTAACAAACGGTCGATATCGCGCAATAACGCCCCACCACCGGTCAATACCATACCCCGTTCAGAGATATCTGAGGCTAATTCTGGCGGCGATTGCTCAAGCGCCAATAATACGGCACTCACGATGCCCATCAACGGCTCTTGCAGTGCTTCTAAAATTTCGTTGCTATTGACTACGAATGAGCGCGGCACACCTTCGGCCAGATTGCGGCCACGCACTTCAATTTCGCGAACTTCATCACCAGGGAAGGCAGAACCAATTTCGTGCTTGATACGTTCTGCGGTAGCTTCACCAATGAGTGCACCGAAGTTACGGCGAATATAATTGACGATGGCTTCATCAAATTTGTCGCCACCGATGCGCACTGACGAGGAATACACCACACCGTTCAATGAGATGATAGCCACTTCAGTGGTACCGCCACCGATATCAATGACCATAGAGCCGGTCGCTTCGGATACCGGCAAGCCAGCACCGATAGCGGCTGCCATGGGTTCATCGATGGTGTAGACGTTACTGGCGCCAGCACCTAAGGCTGACTCTTTGATAGCGCGCCGCTCAACTTGGGTTGAGCCGCAAGGCACACAGACCAGAACCCGTGGGCTTGGGCGGAAAAAGTGGCTGTCATGCACGCGTTTGATAAAGTGTTGCAGCATTTTCTCGGTGACATCAAAGTCAGCGATCACGCCGTCTTTCATGGGGCGGATGGCTTTAATATTGCCAGGAGTACGGCCGAGCATTAATTTTGCTTCATGGCCCACTGCGGCAACAGTTTTTGCGCCACCAGAACTTTCTTGGCGAATCGCAACCACCGACGGCTCATTGAGGACAATGCCTTCGCCCTTGACGTAAATCAGCGTGTTTGCTGTACCCAAATCGATCGATAAATCGTTGGAGAATAATCCTCGAAATTTTTTAAACATGGACTGGCCAATCCCTTACAAATGAGTCGCGTATGACAATCATCATACTTTAGCAATGCAAACGCTGCACGGCAAGGCGTTACACCGTCATCTTACCATGCTTTTACGTTCATCGATTAACGATGTTAAGACAATTTTTACCAACCCAGTTCGCGGGTGTAAATGATCCGATCATTGCCACGAAAACGGCCAAATTCGATCGGCGCGCAGGGGTTTAATTCTGGCTCCAGTACAGGGCTGCACTCTGAGGCCCACGCATAGCTCAACCACGGTAAGCCGATATCGTTCAGATTCACAATCCAGTTAAAGGTTCCAACTAAGGGCGGATCAACCGTTTGATTGAGCAGTAACGGTGCGTTAAGGTCACGTTCACCGCTGATCACTGGGGTTGCTGATAATGGCGTAGCCACTAATTGAGCTGCCGTTAACCCCTCTGTTGAAACAAAATCAGTAAAGCGGCTCGCCACCGGAGCTATCCAAGCGTCGCTATACAGCGTGCTTTGATCGCGGTTATTGATGACAAAGGCACTCCCATTGAAATATTCCACGGCAAATTGCAGCTCTAGCTCATCGTTGACGCTACCCAAAGCTGGCTGCAGTACTAAGCGACCATCGAGTAGCTCAGTGCCTTGCAGCGGTGAAAAGGTAAAGTCCAGACAGCTGCCGGCGTCATTATTCTTAGCGCAGACACCATCATCGTCGGTTAATGCCGCGGCGGGAATGGTGAGCGCTACACAGGCATTGAACGGTGCTGTGGCTTGGGCTGGGTCTTGCACATACAGCAAGCCCTGCTCAAGCGGCAGCGACAGCACAAATTCCGGCAACCCATCGGTATCATTATTGGCCTCTAACTGCGCCACACTGGTGGGGGTGAAGCTGATGATTTGGGCATCACCACCGCAGGCTAAACTATGCTGATAGCTGCGGCCGCTCCAATCGATGCTGTAGTTAAACAGCGTGTTGGCATAATTGCTAACCGGGCTACCTTGCACGTTTCGTGGCTCGAGACTCAGTTCAGGAAAATTACTCGAAAACGTTAAGGGTTGCCCCAAATAGGTGAAATCATCTTGGCTAGGTTGCAAGGTAGGTGCAGCCAGTTCGCTGGCAAAAAAATAAGCTGGAACAAAACGGCCAATTGGCGGCGAACTACCCGTAATGTTGCCACCACCTAGGTAACTGCCGCCCTGTTGTTGGGCTTGCAGGGCAATCACACCAATATCGCTGTAGCGCACATTGGCGGCTGTCCATGAGCCATTGCCCGTATAACTCCAGGCACCGACGGTGACCACCGAGCCGCCGCTGGCGGGCAATACATAGCTAGGTGTTGATAGCAAACTTGGCTGCTGGGGCGCCAATTCATTGCCATAGTTGGGCGTTACTTGATTACTGCTTGATAACGCGGTAACGGTCACGGCGAAGCTCTCACCGGCTTTCAAAAATACCGGTGCCAAACTGTAATCGGCAGAAAATGTACTGACGTCGCTAGCGGGGGTCAGTTGTACTTGAAAACTGGCGGGACGCACTAAAATTGGGCTGGCTAAATTACCCACCAAAGTAGCCCCCGTACCCACGGTTTTTTCGGTGTAGAAATCCAATCGCCCAGCATCTTCATAGTTAACATTCCAGTTCGCCACACCAGCGGTGAAAGTCAGGTCAATCGCTGTGGTGGCTGGAAATTCAGGAATGCTAGTAACGCCCGTGCTGGCTGCTTGCAAGCAGGTAGCCGGGTCTTCACAGGTCATCGCCACATTAACCGACTGCAGGCCATCTAGAGCTGCTACGCAAGCACCGGTGTTGCTATCGGTACGTACCGCTTCTACGGTAATAGTGAAACCATCGCCGGCTACAACTTCTGCGGGTGATGACAGCAGAAAGCCGGTATCAACGGCGTTCATGGCGCAGTTATCCACACCCGCTAAATCACATTGAGTCGGATTATTGGCGCTATCTGCGGTGGTGAGTGACACGGTATAACTACCACTTATCGGAATAGATAAGTTGGTCACCACGCTGCCAGTTAAATTAAAATTGCCGGTGCTGGTGAAGGTGTTCAGACCTGACGTAGCGGTTAAAGTAAAGGCGCCGGTGTTGTCTGCCAATACTGAACAATCAGCGTTTTCGCAGGCGCGTAGGGTAATTGGCTCGGCCAAACAGGTCAGCGCTTCACCGTCGTGGTCTATCTCGAAATGGTCAATGACTCCACCGGTACCACCACATGGCTCTTCAAACCCCCCATTGCTATTCGGGTCTGAACAGGTTTCGCCGGCATCACCGGTGTTACTACCCGGCGGGGCATTCACATAACCATCTACCGAGCCGTTGTTGTCTACCGGGCCCTCGGAGTTGACGTTACCACTGATGTTGGAATTGCTATCAATAGATACGCCACCATCGCCGGCCACTATACTGCCGATAATCTGACTATTTTGATCAATAGTGACACTCTCAGCGTCAATACTGCCCTCGACAGTCGCTCCCTCACCAATGACTAAGTCACCCTCAGTGCTAATATCACCGATGACAACCGCGCCCTGACCCACTTCAACGTCACCGGTGACATCTACATTACCGCTGATAGAAGTATTATTACCGGTATTGAAGTTACCGTTGACCGTCACATCACCGGAGATATCGCTGCCATTACCGAGCGTCACGTTACCAGAAATCACCAAGCCACCGGTTACCGTGGTGTTATTAGCGGCGGTGATATTACCGGCGACGGATAGATCGGCATTAATAATGTTACCGTTACCCGGCTCGAGGTTTCCGCCGACATTGATAATGAGGTTCGCCGAGGTGCCGGCAGCATTGATGGTGGCATTATTACCTAGCTCTAGGTTGCCAGCTATGTTGATGGTCAAGGTGCCAACAAAGCTAATAATCACCTCATCGCCATTACCTAAGCGCACATCACCACTGCAGTCCATCACGCTGCCGATAAAGGTACAGTTACGGAAGGGTGCGTTGTTATTGCCGGTACCCGCAGCAGCAGGCAGAGTATAGGTAGCCGCATGGGCCAGTGGCGCTAAAACAATGATGAAGAACGCAGCAATACGATAAAAAAATTTTTTGTCCATGATGTTCCACAAAACAGCGTGGTTACTACCAACCGACCTCCCGTTGATAAACCACTTTGTCGTTCCCTCTAAACAAGCCAAACTCCAGCGGTGCACATGGGTTTAGTTCTGGCGCAACCAATGGGCTGCAAGTTTCAGCCCAATTATAACCAAGCCACGGTAAGCCAAGTTCGGTTAAATTGAGCCGCCAATCAAACTGCCCAGGTAATCCGGGCATGATATTTTGACTCACCAGCAAAGGTGCAGTGAGCTGTCGGCGACCGGCTGTTACTGCTGTCGCCAGCAGCGGGTCAATGGCCAATTCAGCGGCGGTCAAATTTGCACTCGAGACAAAGTTAACGAAACGACTACTCGTTGGTTCTAGCCAACTACTGTCATAATCGGTGCTGTTGTCGCGACTATTGCGACGAAACGCTGAACCGTCAAAGTATTCGATTGAAAACTGTAAGTCCAGTATGTCATTTGTCGGAGCGTAGGCAGGTAATAGTTGTAACCGCCCGTCCAATAGCTCGGTTCCCTGCAGGGTGCTAAAGCTAAATGCTAGACAGCTGCCGGCATCATTCACTTTCACACACACGTTATCTTGATCGGTCACATCTGTTGCCGCAAGGGTGAGCGTGGCACAAGCGGCAAAGGGCGCTTTGGGGTTGGCATAGTCTTTATTATAGGTCAGGGCATCTTCACTCGGTAACGACACCGCGAACTCGGCATTGGCATCGGTATTATCGCCATTATTAATCACTGCGTTACTGCTGCCAGAGAAACTTAGCGGATACGGCCCAGCACCATCACAGGCAATGCTATGGGTATAACTGCGAGCCGACCAATCGGGACTATAACGAAAGAAGCTATTGGCATAGTTTGACACGATAGCGCCTTGCACGTTACGCGGAGTAAGTACTAACTGCGGGAAATCGCTATGAAACGTCAGGTTTTGCCCAACATAGGTGAAATCATCTTGGCTCGGCTGTAATAGCGGTACATAGGCTTCAGCAGCGCTAAAATAGGCCGGTCTGAAGCGCCCAACCGCAGTGCTACTGCCGGTCACCGTGGGGCCGCCCAGGTAACTACTGCCGGCCTGCTCCGCGAGCAATTGAATCACCCCCACTTCACTGTAGCGCACTTGATTACTACTGAATTGCCCAGCAGCCGACTTACTTAAGGCCGTATCGACGCTGACACTGCCGCCAGTCAATGGCGCTAAGTACGTGGGCGTCGCCAATAACTGGGGCTCCTGTATCGGCACCTCATTGCCGTAGTTTGGCGTCACCGCCCCCAGTGAATTCAGCGCCTCAATCACCACACTGAAATACTCACCGGCTTTGGCAAATACCGGCGCCTGACTGTAATCGGCACTAAATGCCGACGCCGTAGACACCGGGGTGGTGGTGATAGAAAAGTTGGCTGGCCGCGCCACAATATCTTGCGTCAGCGCGCCAATAATAAACGCATTGGGTTTGATTTGTTTGCGCGCCGCCACGGTAAATGCACCAGCGTCTGGATACTGCATCGGGATCAGCGCTTCACCATTGACAAAATCAACGGTTAATTCGGTATAAATGGGTAGCTCAGCGATGTTAGTGGCGTTACCACTGAGCGGCAGTAAACAAGTACCGGGATTGGTACAGTCCATACCAATTTCAACAGTTTGAATACCGGTTAATGCGGTGGTACAAGCACCAATAGTGGCGGTACGGACCACTAAATCAAAACTGTCTCCAGCCACCACCGTAGTGGGTGCTTCAACAATAAAGCCGGAATCAGCCACATCAATCACACAGTTATTCACCCCAAACAGATCACACTCGGTGGGGTTGAGCGGAATATCCGAGCTATTGGTGATAGTGAGCGTATAACTGCGGGCAATATCAAAATCAAATGGCACCACCAAGGGTGTGCCACTGCCATCAAACGCGGCGTTCACACTCAGCGTGGCCTGCGGCGATACCGCGTTTAGAGTGAAACTACCGGTGGTCACGGTAAAGGCATCACAAACCGGGTTTTGACACGCGCGCACGGTAATCAATTCGGTTTCACAGACCAACCCGGCACCATCGTGAACAATCTCAAAGTGATCAATCACCCCAGCTGCTGGGCAAGCATCGGTTAAATTGTTGCCAAAATCACAGGTTTGTCCCGCCGTACCAATGCCGGTGATCGAGGGCGAGTTAATATACCCGAGCACGGTACCGTTATTGATGACTGCACCAGTTGCATTAATATTACCCTGCACGGTGCCGGTAATGGTGACCGTACCTTCGGCGACAATGTTGCCGGTGATGGTGCCTGAGTGGCTGAACGAACCACTTGGCCCGACGCTGACATTTCCGCCAATAGTACCGGTGGCGGTAAACGACCCATTAGCGGTTACGTTGTTGGCCACGGTCATGGTACTGCTAGCGTTCACTATACCTGAGGCGATGACACTGCCATTAACTGTTAAGGTATTCCCGGCATGGGTGATATTAGCGACGCTCAGATCGCCACCAACTGTAAATGCTCCAGCTGTGGTCAGGGTACCGCCTATACTGGCAGTGCCGGTAATTTCGCTGCCTGAGGCGCCGATAACATCTGCGCTGACCGCGGCACTGCCAGTTACCACCCGGCTGTTACCCGAAAAGGTTAAGGTATTACCAACCACCACGCTTCCAGTCAAACTCTGTACTAGAGTTAAGTTGCCGCCGATATTAAAATCTCCTATGGCACCGGCACGCACCATACTAAAGTCGCCCGGCAGGGTTAGATTGGCATTCCATGCGCGGTTACTCGCCATAGTGAAGGTGCCGGTTTGCAACACAATACTCAGATTGGGGCCATTGACTGCAGCTGCACCTTGTTGAAAGGTATTGGTAACCACCAAGGTATACGGGTTCGGCGAGGTGTTACTGAGAGTGTGATTACCGTTGGTGGGAATAAGCACATTGGTACAGGTTAGGGTGTTGGTAAGTACACTATTAGTGCATCCTACAAAAATATTTCCACCGGGGTTGGGTGTTGCCCCGGGTATTACATAATCAGTCGCAAATACCGGTGCACATAACAACAATAGCGATGCGCTAGTTAGATACCTAATCGTTCGCATCGGTGGCCTCGGCGAGCAAGCGGCGGGTGTAGGTGTCAGTACCTAACTCAC
>CAYXGO010000059.1:0-8874 GCA_964464575.1 uncultured Pseudomonas sp.
AAGTCACTGAAACCAATGTCTGGTTTGCCCTTGCCTTTGTGGCGTTTCGAGTAATTTATCATGTGCTCTATATTGCCAATTGGGACAAACTACGCAGCCTATTCTGGTTTTTCGCTATTTTGTGTCCGGTGCTGATGATTTCACAAACCGCTATTGCGCTCAATCAACTCTAAATAGAGCTGCGGCCAAGAATATACATCCACATAATGCATGGCGGTTAAGTAATCGACAGGTCGCCATGCATACTTTCCTACCGCATTGCAGGTTGCAATGGCATGTAAACCGATGCTATTCGCAGCGCTCCCTAGTAACCATTGATCATCACCTAACGGTTGCCCTAAATCACGCCAGTCTGCCACCGCAAATTGCCACGGTAAGCGTCGCCACAACGCCTCTAGCTCAACACTGCTCAACTGCTTGTGTGCAGTTACCACCACGTTGAGTGACGGATGGTCATAACGACCCATACAATAATTATCAGCAATAGAACCAACCAACGGATACTCATCAGCTAAGCCCAAGGTGTGTGCTAGCTCGTGTGCCAGCAAGTTAATCGAGGCATTGAGCGGAAGGTTAATCTGATAATCGCCGGCGGCGCTGGCTATGCCCTGCTCGGCAAAGACCAAGTGCGTGCTACTGGTTTCACTGGGTAATAGCGGCAGTTCGCAATGTAAGCGCTGGCGTTCACCATGGAGTTCACAATGGACCTCGCTAGCAAGATACCAACGCGCTTGTAAGCACGATGCAAACCGTGCCAATGGATGCTCAGGCCAGGCTATCAAACGCTCTAGAAATGGCGCTAATTGAGGGGACTGTGCCGGTAGCCATAATTGCACCGCACTGCTGTGTTGGCACTGTAACAATGCCCAGCCCTGCTGTACGTCGACATTTAATTGCTGCAATGGTTGCGTTAATGGCCATTGTGGCGGTATCTGCCACCATGCGGCGGGGCTGCTCGCAGCACTGGCAGTGAACAGCAGGCTACTGAGGGTTGCGACTAAGCTCAAGGATTTGCTGACTGCGTTCAATTTCCAATCCTGCGTAGCGATGCTCTAAAAAGGTAAACACGTTGGTACTTAGGGCCAGCTGAAAATACACCAGCGCGCGCTCATTGTTGCCCTCTATCTGTTTCAACTTACCCAGATAGAAATATGCTTCACAGAGTCGTTCTGCCATGGTTTCACCAGCAGCCAAATTAGCACCTAAATACTGCTGTAAAAACCTTTGCTCGGTAACGACACCCAGCATCAAGTCATTCAATACCCAGCCCCATTCACTGCTTGCGTGAGTCAAACGACGTTGGGCTAGGGCAATGCGAGCGGCCTTATCATCGTTTGTTTGTTCCGCGAAGAATAACCACAAACTCCGATAGGGATCGCTCGGATCGGCATTAAAATGACGTTGTAAATCATCAATCGCCAGCGTTAAACGGTTGGCGTAGTATGCAGTAATACCACGGTTCAAATAAGCATAGGGGTGCTCAGGATCAAGCTCAATGGCTGCCTCAAAGGCTTCAAAGGCATAATCAAATTGCTGATTTTGGGTGTCGTGAATACCAAGGTAGTTGTACGCGTCAGCCATACCCGGATTAAATTCCAACGCCATATTAAAATCAAAGCGCGCTAATATCGACAGGCCCAGTGCATCGTAAAGTGCAGCGCGACGAAACCAAAATTCGGCGAGTTGTTGGTTATCAATCTCTTCACTGTGATGACTGGAGAGGATCTCGGTCAGCTTAGCGATTTCTAATTGATAGCGCACATTCATAGGTTGCGGTGCGGATACCACTAAATCACTCAAGCTATCATCAGCAGCATTACCGTTGCCATTACTAGCACAGGCACTCAACAGCAGCGCTGCAGTAATACTCAACCACCATTTGTTCATGCGGGTGTCCTTGTCAAAGCAACGAACTCTTGCGCTATCATACCCTAGTGAGCAGAAAAAAAGAAAAGGAGCCGCTCGGCTCCTTTTCAACATTCACACAGGTCAACCTATGCGATTATTCAGCAGTGTCGTCTTGTGCTGGTTCAGCAGCTTCTTCAGCAGGTGCTGCAGCTGGCTTATCGCTGGCGTCTTTCATGCTTAACCGAACGCGACCTTGGCGGTCAATTTCGAGCACTTTAACGGCAACGGTGTCGCCTACTTTGATGTATTCGTTGACATCGTTCACACGCTCTTCAGCGATTTGTGAAATATGCACCAGACCATCTTTACCTGGCAGAATGGTCACAAACGCACCGAAATCAACGATACGTGCCACTTTACCTTGGTAGATACGACCTACTTCGACATCCGCAGTAATCGCTTCGATACGGGCGATTGCGGCATCAGCAGAGGCTTGGTCGGTTGCCGCGATACGCACGGTACCGTCATCGTTAATTTCGATGTTGGTGTTGGTGCTTTCGGTCAGCTCGCGGATCACCGCGCCGCCCTTACCAATCACATCACGGATCTTCTCAGGGTTGATCTTGATGGTATGGTAACGCGGTGCATAGGCTGACAATTCAGTACGCGCGCCGGTCAGTGCTTGGTCCATCACATTGAGGATATGTAAACGCGCGGCTTTGGCTTGCGCTAAGGCAATTTCCATAATTTCGCGGGTAATACCGTCAATTTTGATATCCATTTGTAAGGCGGTTACGCCTTCTTTGCTACCGGCAACTTTAAAGTCCATGTCACCTAAGTGATCTTCATCACCTAAGATGTCAGACAACACCACGAACTTATCGCCTTCTTTGACCAAGCCCATAGCAATACCAGCAACTGAAGCTTTCAACGGTACGCCGGCATCCATTAACGCTAACGATGCACCACAAACTGAAGCCATTGAGCTTGAACCATTAGATTCAGTGATTTCCGAAACCACCCGAACGGTATATGGGAACTCTTCTTGGCTTGGCATCACTGCTTGCACACCGCGCTTGGCTAAACGGCCGTGGCCGATTTCGCGACGCTTCGGTGAGCCCACCATACCGGTTTCGCCCACACAGTACGGAGGAAAGTTGTAATGCAACATGAAGCGGTTGCTGCTGTTGCCAGTCAGGTCGTCCATAGTTTGCGCGTCGCGCTCAGTGCCTAAGGTAGCAGTTACTAAGGCTTGCGTTTCGCCACGGGTAAATACCGCTGAACCGTGGGTGCGTGGGAGCACACCAGTCGCCATATGTAAGGCACGCACCATATCTGGGTCGCGACCGTCGATACGCTTCTCACCATTGGTGATACGGCTACGTACTACATGGCTTTCTAATGAGTGGAACAAGTCGCCGATTTCTTTCTTGTCTAGGCTTTCGTCCGCAGCGATTAACTGCTCTGTCACTTGTGCTTTCAAGCTGCTGATTTGCTCGTAACGGGCGGCTTTCTCAGTGATACGATAAGCTTCACCGATACCAGCTTCAGCTAATTCACGAATTTTCGCTAATAACGCTTCGTTTTTAGCTGGTGCGACCCAATCCCACTTCGGCTTAGCAGCTTCAGCAGCAAATTCATTGATCGCGTTGATCACGGTTTGCATAGCGTCGTGGCCGTATACAACCGCGCCCAACATGTGATCTTCGCTCAGCAATTGTGCTTCAGATTCAACCATCAATACTGCATTGGCAGTACCAGCAACCACTAAATCCAGCTTAGATACGGCCAGTTCTTCGGTGGTTGGGTTTAATACGTATTCATCATTCACTACACCAACCCGCGCGGCACCAATTGGGCCAGCAAATGGCACGCCAGAAATGGCGAGTGCTGCTGAGGTACCAATGAGCGATACGATGTCTGGGTTGATTTGTGGGTTGACCGAGATAACCGTGGCAATCACCTGCACTTCGTTGTTAAACCCTTCAGGGAACAACGGGCGGATTGGGCGGTCGATCAGGCGTGACGTTAAGGTTTCGTTTTCTGATGGGCGGCCTTCACGCTTGAAGAAGCCACCCGGAATTTTACCAACGGCGTAAGTACGTTCTTGATAATTGACTGTTAATGGGAAGAAATCTTGGCCTTCTTTGGCTTCTTTTTTAGCCACCACGGTGACTAATACTGTGGTGTCATCCATGCTCACCAGTACAGCTGCAGTTGCTTGGCGCGCCATCGCACCAGTTTCTAGGGTTACGGTATGACGACCGTATTGGAACTTTTTAGTAATTGGATTCACGTTTTATTTTCCTTCACTCTTCTTTTTTGCTCATGTTTTCTTACTTGGATTTCTTACTTACATTTCATGCTTAAATTTCATGCTTAAAATAACAAAAAAGGGGCCTGTTGGCCCCTTTTTTTGAACACTGATTAGCGGCGTAAACCTAAGCGCTCAAGCAACGTGAAATAACGCTGGCTGTCTTTACGCTTGAGGTAGTCCAGCAATTTACGACGCTGGCTAACCATCCGCAACAGACCACGACGTGAGTGGTGATCTTTCTTATGCTCTTTAAAGTGACCTTGCAGAGCGTCAATGTTGGCGCTTAACAGTGCAACTTGCACTTCTGGTGAACCAGTATCGCCTTCGCTTTGTGCAAAGTTTTTTACAACTTCAGCTTTCTGTGCTGCTGTTAGTGACATAACTTACTCCAAAATAGTACTACGCTTTTAAAATGTCAGTGCCAATCACTAATTCAGCACCAACGGATAAGGCGTGCATTATACGCACATCAGTGACTTTGTGCAATGCTCGCAACGTCATTCATCACCCGTTTGGGCAGTAATCGTTGACCATCAAACACCGCCACCCCAAGTAATGCCTTGTCGGTTTCACGCCATACTCGCAACAAGCTATCAGCTGGCCATGATGAGTCACTTAGGGTAATCGGCATGCCCTGCATAAACTGCTGTGCCGCATGACTGCTTAAAGCCACTGACGGCAACTGCCTAACAACCGCGTCATTGCCTGCAAGTAGCTCATCCAGCGCGGCATAATCACCCTGCTCTGGGTTACACTGGGCCGCTGCAGCAGCCAACTGCTCTAAGCTCAGTAACTGCCCCTCAACCCCTTCAATCCAGGTGCGACGAAGTTCTGCCACATGAGCACCACAGCCCAATTGCTGGCCAATATCATCCACTAGGGTGCGAATATAAGTACCTTTTGAGCAGGTCACTTCCAGCTCGGCACGCTGACCATCAAAACTCAGTAAATCGATAGCGCGAATGACGATATCACGAGTCTTGCGCGGTACCTCAATGCCCAAACGAGCATAGTAATACAGTGGTTTACCTTCATGCTTAAGCGCTGAATAAATCGATGGCGACTGCTGTTGTGGACCAATAAACTGGCTAATAACCTGTTGCAACTGTGCCTCGGTGACATTCACTTCGGACTCAGCGACTACTTCACCTTCGGCATCAGAGGTGGTGGTACGCACACCCAATTGCGCCATCACGACATAGCGTTTGTCAGCTTCCAAGCAGTAGTGACTGACCTTGGTTGCTTCGCCAAAACATAGCGGTAACCAACCCGTAGCCAGCGGATCCAACGCCCCAGTATGACCGGCTTTATTGGCATTAAAAAAACGCCGCACTTGTTGCAGGGCGGCGTTTGAGCTGAGATGTTTCGGTTTATCTAACAGGAACACACCATTAACGTTGCGCCCTGACTTACGACGCCCCATCACTGGTCTCCCGATTTGTCCTTCAATTGGTCGTTACGAATTGCTTCGTCGACCAAGCGTGACATACGAATCCCTTCGTTTAGCGATGGATCATGCATAAAGCGCAGCTCTGGCATGATCCGCGCGCGTACTCGCTTACCCATCAATGAACGAATAAATCCAGCGGCATCGTTGAGAATTTTCAGGCTCATCTTCAACTTGTCTGGATCTTCCTCAAAAAAGGTCACAAACACTTTGGCATAGGCCAGATCACGTGAAACTTCAATGGCAGATACCGTCGCCATGGACAAGCGCGGATCTTTGATCTCGCGCTGAATAATCATGGCTATTTCACGTTGATACTGTTCGCCGACCCGGTCGGTACGGCTGTAATCTTTTGCCATAAGGGCTTATAAACTCCGTTCCACTTGAATGGTTTCAAATACTTCGATGTGGTCACCCACGCGTACGTCATTGTAGTTCTTCACGCCGATACCACATTCCATGCCGTTACGCACTTCATTGACATCGTCTTTGAAGCGACGTAATGAGTCAAGTTCGCCTTCAAAGATCACCACGTTGTCACGCAACACGCGAATTGGTGCTGAACGCTTGACGATACCTTCGGTCACCATACAGCCGGCAATAGCACCAATTTTCGGAGACTTGAACACGTCACGTACTTCGGCTAAACCAATAATTTGCTGCTTAAATTCTGGAGCCAACATACCAGTCATGGCTAGTTTCACTTCATCTAACAATTCATAGATGATGCTGTAGTAGCGCAGATCAACCGCATCTTGTTCCATCAAGCGCTTAGCGGTAGCGTCGGCACGCACGTTGAAACCGATCACGATAGCGTTCGAGGCACTCGCCAACGAGGCATCAGTTTCGGTGATTCCACCTACGCCGCTACCAATAATGTTGACCTTCACTTCGTCGGTTGACAACTTCTGCAATGAATCGGCAATCGCTTCCAGTGAGCCCTGTACATCAGACTTCAATACGATATTGAGTTCTTGTACCGCGCCTTCTTGCATGTTGGCGAACATGTTCTCCAACTTGGCCTTCTGCTGCTTGGCCAGTTTCACTTCGCGGTATTTACCTTGACGATAGTTAGCCACTTCACGGGCTTTACGCTCGTCCTTTACCACAGTTGCCTCATCACCGGCTTGTGGTACGCCCGATAAACCGAGAATTTCCACAGGAATAGACGGGCCGGCTTCGGTAATACTGCGACCTAACTCGTCACGCATGGCACGCACACGGCCATACTCAAGACCACACAGAACAATATCGCCCTGGCGTAAGGTGCCCTCTTGTACCAAGATCGAAGCCACTGGGCCGCGACCTTTGTCGAGCCGCGATTCAATCACGATACCGTGGCCCATGCCATCAGCAACCGCTTTCAAATCTAACACTTCAGCTTGCAGCAAGATTGATTCGAGTAAGTTATCAATACCTTCGCCTGATTTGGCAGATACTGGCACAAACATCACCTCGCCACCCCAATCTTCTGGGATAACGTCACGCTGCGCTAATTCATTTTTCACCCGGTCAGGATCAGCTTCTGGCTTATCCATTTTGGTGATAGCAACCACAATCGGCACTTTGGCCGCTTTGGCATGCTGAATCGCTTCTAAGGTTTGCGGCATCACGCCGTCATCGGCCGCCACCACCAAGATCACGATATCGGTGGCACTCGCACCACGAGCACGCATTGAGGTAAACGCCGCGTGACCCGGAGTATCTAAGAAGGTCACCATGCCGCGCGGGGTTTCCACGTGGTACGCACCAATGTGCTGGGTGATACCACCGGCTTCACCGGCTGCCACTTTGGCTTTACGAATGTAGTCCAACAGCGAGGTTTTACCATGGTCAACGTGACCCATGACGGTCACTACCGGCGCCCGTGGCACGGGTTGGCCTGCGGTTTCACCATCACGATCAGCCAATACTTCTTGCTCCAGCGCATTATCACTGACGAGCAATACTTTATGGCCCATTTCTTCAACCACTAAACTGGCTGTTTCTTGATCCAACACTTGGTTGATAGTGACCATTTCACCCATTTTCATCATGGTTTTGATCACTTCACTGGCTTTTACCGCCATACGGTTAGCCAATTCACCCACGGTGATGGTTTCGCCTAATTTTACTTCACGTTCTACTGGCATAGCGGGCTTATTAAAACCTTGATGGAGCGTTGAGCGCTTCGCACCTTTACGGCGCTTTTCACGACGCGAGCTGTCGTCGCGATCGTCATCGTAGCCACTACGACGCTTGGCCGGTGCGCCTTTACGGCGGCTGCTACGACGTTCTTCATCGACATCCTGTTCATCTTCAGCGACACGTGCCGTAGCCGAAGTGGTGAAATGCACATCTTCTTGCTCAGCTTTCTTGCGCTTGGCTTCTTCTTCTTGCCAGCGCGCCGAGTTCTCCTCAGCTAACCGACGTGCTTCTTCAGCTTGTAATGCGGCTTCAGCTTCAGCCTTTTTACGGGCTTCTTCTTCTTGTGCCTTACGCAAACGCTCTGCTTCAGCTTTCATTTCGTCGGCTTTCTTACGCTCTTCTGGCGTCATTGCCGCACGTTTTTCGGCATCTGCTTTGGCTTTTGCTTTGTCTTTTTCACGCCGTGCTAATTCAGCTGCAGCACGTTCTTCCTGGGCTTTCTTATCGGCAGCGATTTTCGCTTCAGCGGCGGCTTTTGCTTCGGCTTCACGTTTTGCTGCTTCAGCGGCGGCGCGCTCGGCTTCAGCCCGCTCTTGTTCAGCGCGTTGTTGTTCTTCAACTTCTGAGCGCTTCACATAGGTACGAGTTTTGCGTACTTCAACTTGCACTGATTTTGAACGACCTGGGCCACCACCGATACTCAGAGTGGTCTTTTCCTTGCGTTTCAGTGTCATTTTCTTCGGCTCAGCCGTGCCGGTGCCGCCATGTTGTTTGTTCAAATGCTTGAGCAGTGCCTGCTTCTCGTCTTCGGTGACGTTATCACCAGCCTGCTTTTTCAGGCCGGCTTCGGCAAACTGCTGGACTAAACGTTCAACTGTCGTACCCACATCTTGGGCTAGCTTATCTAGCGTTACTACTTCCATAGTCTGTTGTACCCCCGTTGACCTTATGCTTCATCACCGAACCAGCAAATATTACGCGCTTGCATAATCAGCTCACCGGCTCGTTGTTCGTCTAATTCTTCAATATCAGCGAGATCGTCGATACCCTGTTCTGCCAAATCTTCCAGTGTAACCACACCGCGGCTCGCCAATACATAGGCTAAATGACGATCTAATCCTGGTAAGTCTAAGAG